>JBKBVP010000353.1:0-1968 GCA_046289495.1 Candidatus Kapaibacteriota bacterium
TGGTTTTCTTTTTACCGACTTGCGATTTCATAATACTGGGACAACAAATCATTACTTCGACTTTGGGAGATTCTATGTTACACGCGATTATTTAGACAGGAATAAGTTTCTTACCCCATCTTTAAGAAACGTTGAATATACAGCGCCGTATATGCACGATGGAACTTATAAAACACTCGAAGAGGTAATAGAAAATTACAATCGGGGCGGTTTCCCTAATATTCAAAAGGATTCACTAATAAAACCGCTAAATTTGACACAATACGAAAAGGAAGCTCTTGTGGATTTTTTAAAATCACTTACCGATTTGGATTTTTTAAATCAGACCAGATTTAAGTCGTTTGGATATTAAATATTTTAGTTTTTAATTCGTTTCCTTTTTGGTAAATTTAATTAATATGAAGCTCATTAAATTAGATAGACGAGATTTTTTAGAATTGCTTTTTACTATTACGATTACGGAATTTGTACATCCACATAAGCTATTAGGATTTATTAAACCTAATCTTTCGAAAAAAGGGGACTTTCTTCAAGGAATCTATGGCATTTCCCTTGATAACTATCCCGAGTTATTACCTGTATGGGGTTCAATTAGAATCAAAATCGAAAATACTTTGATGTTCTATCCACAAGTAATCATTGTGCATGTCCCTAAAGAGGATTATGGTGTGGAGTTTATAGCGGTAAGCGAAAGATGTCCCCACGAAGGTTATCCAGTTAAAGACTTAGACCCCGATTTGCATCTATTTGAGTGTTCTGGGCATGGTACGCTTTTCGACGTAACAGGAAAATATGTATGGGGACCAGCATCAAGAGACTTGGAAAGATTAAATCTTGATTATGATGGAGATAAAACAATATATTTGGAAGTTGCACTGTATCCTCTGGATATGTTAAATGAGAAAATTGATTTTGCTTATTTACATCAAAACTGTCCCAATCCCTGCAGCGATAAAACAAAAATTGTTTTTGGCACATCGAAACCAGCTAATGTCGAGATTTTATTGTTTGATTTTAAAGGGAATCTAATTCAAAAAATATTCTCTGGTTTATGTTGTGATAAAAGTAATGAAATAAATCTTGATGTTTCTGATTTTGATTCTGGCTTTTATATTTTAAAAATGAAAGTTGATGGAAAATACTTTTTCACAAAAAAATTGATAGTTGAGCATTAAGGGATATGCATCTTCGTCTTTCGCGCAGATTTTTTTTAAAAAAAATAAGTGAGCTTGCGAATGGAATAGGGATAAGTCTCGTCCTTTTGCCATTATTAAATTGTGAGAAAGATTGGACAATCTCACCACCCTTAAAAGGTGAATATATCGAGTTAGATTTGTCTAGTGAAAAAAGTGATGTTCTTGAACTTCCGGTTTTGAATTTTGTAGGTTCTGGCGTAACCAAACAATTCAATCAAATTAACTTTGGAATTCCATTGATCATAGTAAGGATTAAAAAGGAGGGTAAGGAGGACGATTTTAGATGCTTTTCTGGAATGTGCACACACGACCAATGCTTTGGCAAAGACAAAGTACGTGCACCACTTAAAATAGAAACTTTAGGTAATAAGAAAGTTTGCCGCGTGGTGTGCACTTGCCATGGTTCCGAGTTCGATTTGTTAAACAACGGAGTTGTTCTCAAAGGACCAGCAGAGAAACCCTTGCGAGAATTTAAATGTGAATTCAATTCTAGCAAAAACACCTTAAAAATATTCTTTTAAAAATGAAGCTCAATATCTCCTTGGTTGTAAGTATAGTTTTGCTTTATCTATTTACGTGCTGTACTTCAAATTTGTCGAATACTACTCCCGATGATTTACCCGAAAGCAATCTTAGCTTCCAAAACCACATTTTACCGATTTTGAAAAATAATTGTGGGCTTTCCTATTGTCATGGCGAAGTAGCCCCACAGGGTGGTGTTCAAATCTATGATTATTACACCCTTATTACATCATATAATGGTGCTTTTATA
>JBKBVP010000354.1:0-1956 GCA_046289495.1 Candidatus Kapaibacteriota bacterium
GCAAAAACTACTCGGACCAATTTCAATTGTGGCTTCGTGGAGGTTACATATCTATACCACTGTCGAAGAAACCGGATTCCAGGTTCAAATTATTTGCAAGGATTTTGGCGTCAAAATACAATTAGGGATTAATCATCATTCTTCAAATTTAATTTTCACATTGACTTTTCTAAGAAGCAAGTAATCTTCGTTATCATTGATGACGCCACCTGCGTGTATTTCCCACTTGATATTATTTTTTACAAAATCTATTCCAAATTTATCTATCATCAAATCATTCAACTCTTTTGCAGTATAGTATGCTCGCAATTTTCCAAGATGGTCGTTTGTCATTTGCATACCCCTTGTAAAATACACACCAAACTCTTCATCGTTGACTGTCTCTTCGAAGAAACGAGCGTTTTGAGAAAATTGTCTTGGGTCTGCATATCCGATTACTTCAATTACAAATGCTTTATCTTTGGAGATACAGTCCTTTTCGAATAAATGAGCAAAATATCCGATGTGATTCACAATTTCGTCGAGTGCTTTTTGTACCTGCTCTGAGTAATCATAATACTGCTGAGTGGGATATTCTATGTAACTTGTGGAATCGTCAAGTCCTACTAAATTATAATCAAAAAGTTTTCTTAATTGATTTAGATTCCTTTTTGTTATGGGCTTGTAATATCCAGTTAAAAAGAAAGGTATGTTCTTTTCTTTGATTAAATTGTTGCTTACCTCATATTTAACGATGTATTTTGTATATGAGGTGTCATTACATAATGTGGTAAAACTCGTGGAAAAAAAAGACTCATTGGTACATTCATTAAAAATTTTAATCGTATATGGCTTGTTTGGTTCTAAATTGTACAAAAGATTAGATTCCACACCGAGATATTGTTGTTCAATAACATTTTGGTTTTCATCTAAAATTACAATTTTATCGAAATTGGAAAATAACTTAATGCTTTCTTTAAAATTAATTTGTAGTAAAACTGGTAGACAAAGATTAGCAAAGAAAATGTCGAAACCATTTTTCTCTCTATCACTTGCAAAGAAAATATTATTACCGTGAATAACAGGGGATATCTCGTTGAACTCGGAATTTATTGGAGGCGGTAGCAGTCTTGGTTCACTCCATAAAGTATCATTTATCTTCTCAGCTTTGTAAAGATTATAGTTATTTGTATCCCATCTTGCAAAGTATAAATTTCCTCTATCATCCATATACGGTGTAATTTCGTTTTCTTTGGTGTTTACAACTGAAACTGGCTTTGATGATAGAATTTCTCCATTTTCAACAGAAGCCAAGAAAATGTCTACATTTGGTACACTATCAGCTATTTCCTGTGCATAAAGGATATTTGCTCCATTTTTTAAAAATTGTGGATAGGACTCAAAAAAAGGAGTACTGATATTTAATTTCTTAAGGATTTGAGTTTTGTTATTCAATTTTTTTACGATTAAAAAGATGTCGAAGTCTTGTTTATTTTTCTCTTTGCCAGAGAATAAAATATAACTATTGCTGTCGATTTCAAAAATTGATAAAAAACTTCCTTTGAATCTTTGATAGTCCCCGGGAATTTTGAATTCATAAACTTGGTTGAAGTTGCTTGTGTGGAATGAAAAGGGTATAAATTGCTCAACCTTTTTTCTGATAAAAATAATTTGGTCTTTGTAAATAGTACAAGGGTATTCATCAAATTCGGAATTAATTATTGGTGGTAATGCTGTTGTTTGAAGGTCGCTCGTGTATATTGTAGTGTTTAAAAATACAATATTAAACAAAATAAAATAGGCTAATCTCATATAGTCTTTCATTAAATTTTCAAAATTAATGATTAAGATAAGGAAATTGCAAATTTTCTTAATTTAACATTTCAACAAAATTGTTTACTCATATTTTAGATAATTTAAGAAAACTTTCAATTGAAGAAATGGACATTAAAAAACTTATAAACAATTATCGAGAGG
>JBKBVP010000355.1:0-1952 GCA_046289495.1 Candidatus Kapaibacteriota bacterium
AGAGATGGCTGAACAATCCAGCTAGTAATCACGGCGTTCTTTTATATCCCCAAGCACTCTTGCCGAGGACCGTGTTCACTTATTATGACAGAGAGAATGGAACAGATGCTCAGAAGCCAAGATTAGTAATTATACTTAAATAAAGAAAAGGCTGAAGAATGATGTTTTTAAGTTTGTTCTTGCTTCTGAAGAAAGAAGGTAATTGTTTTAAAATATCTCCAGATTGAAAAGTTAGGTTTATTTTATAAATTGGGTTTAAAATTAATAAACTGTACTTTTTTTAAAGGAGCGACGAATGAATGCTTTGTTTTGGAACCTAAGTAAAAGGGGTATAAGCTTCGATTGGAAAAAATTATAATAGATACAATACTATTTAGTAAATGTATATTGATGGTTTAAAAAACAGCAGCATTTGGAGTGACCTTAGTATATAAAATAGAGGCAATTAATACATCTGATTAATGCATATAATGTATAACAAGTCTTATAAAAAGTTATGAAAAAAAAAGTAACAATATTTTTAATTTTTTTTGTAGTTTGCGGTAAATTTGTCTTTTCTCAATATCTTTCAGTTTTCGATTTCAACTCATCGAATTTTCCAATAGTAAAATCCAAGTTTTTTGTTTTCGATACAAACTATAATGTTTTAACAAATTTTAATTTAAACAATTTTTCTGTTCAAGAAAATGGGGTTGTTCGGCAAGTTCTCAGCGTTCAATGCCCACTACCTAAAGCGCCTCAATCAATTTCAAGTGTCCTTGTGATGGATGTATCGGGGTCTATGAACTATCCAGTACCACGAAATATTGATTTGGCTGTAGAAGCAGGGATTGCTTGGATTAAAGGATTACCAAACTCTATTCCTTGGGAATGTGCTATTACCGCTTTCGATAATAGGAATTATTTAATCAAAGATTTTACAAGCGATAGGGATATTTTAATCAATTCAATTCGACAATTAGTTCCAAATGGTGGAACAAATTACGATGCCGCATTTATTGATTTGTCTGCTGGAGCAATTCCAATTGCAAAAAGTGGGAAGTACAAGCGAATAGTTGTTTTCCTTTCGGATGGACAACCGAATTTAGAACCACAAACTGAGAAAATTATTCAAGAAGCAAAAAATTTGAATATTTCTGTTTATGGCGTAACACTACGAATGCCTGCGCCTCGGTCGATTAAAGATATTTGTGAGCAGACGGGTGGAACCTGGTTCGAAAACATATCCAGTGTTGAACAAGCAAAAGCTATATATCTCACTATACTTCAGCTGGCACAAGGCAAACTTCAGCCTTGCGAAATAGAGTGGTTGGGCGATACCAGTTGTACTACTGTTCGAAATGTAAAAATTACCTACTTGCCTGCAAATGTTTCTGATACACTTAATTATGAGGCACCAGTAAGTAGTCTAACAAATTTGGAAATAACTCCCAGCCAATTGGTATTTGGACATATCGTTCCACCAAGTTGGAAAGACACGACAGTTCAAATTATTGCAAGCAATGGTGATATTAATGTGCAACAAATACAAATCACTCATCCAAGATTTACTATACAGAATTATGGGGGAACACCACCACCTTTTAAACTATCCAAAGGCGAAAGTAGAACTTTGACAGTTAGGTATACTGCTCCAGATTCAGGATTTGTCACAGCCTGGTTAAAAATTACTTCTGATGCTTGTATAAGTAGTTCTTGTTATTTAGCTGCTGGTTTCCAGGACAAGATACCCGATATTTCGTTGCGATTAATACATCCCAATGGTGGCGAGGAATTTTTGGTTGGTATAGATACTGTTTTTACCTGGGAGGGTGTACTTCCCTCCGATACCGTAATACTGGAATATTCGACGGATGCAGGTGTGACCTGGAATTTAATATCCGAAAAAGCTACCGGGTTAAGGTATGTTTGGAAACGTGTTCCAAACACACAAAGTAGAAGGTGCTTGGGTA
>JBKBVP010000356.1:0-1947 GCA_046289495.1 Candidatus Kapaibacteriota bacterium
TCAATATCAGAATTGCGATATAAATCATGCAGTTGGTTAGTAAAATATCTTGGGAATATGCTTGCACCAAACCAAATATTCCCAGAGCCACTATTGAACGGATTAGTAATTTCCTCGCGATATGATATTCTTTCGACATAATATTGCTGTACTTTGGGTTGGGGACATTCAATCGGTTCCTCCGCCCCGGCTATTCTTTGACCCTCGGGACCATCCCAGCTGAGTAGGTAATAATTATAATTTGAATAAGGATTTTTGTGACTTCTAAATTGACCATTCTTAAACTCAAATCCCTGCGTTCCAACAGCGTAAAACAATATATAATCTAAATCACCATTTGATTTTGTCTTTACAATAATTGGTATTTCAGACAGACCTACATTTTCAGGTTCAAAGGGAGGCTCTCTCAAAGGTTTACCATCGTTTCCAAATAACTTTATTGTTGAGACCAATTGTGAGGTTATAGAGACACCCAAGGAAGCAAGCATTGATGCATCTATTTTATAAATTCCCTCTTTTTCTATTTTGATTTTAACCAGCTTTTTGTTTGATGAGAGCAAACTTTCGGGCGATTTGAATTCTTTTTGCACTGTGGGATAGTCCAAAAGCCAGTTCTTCGCTTGCTGAGTATTAATGACTCGATGGATAAGCTTTGAACTCGACATTCTTGAAACTACTTCAAATTGAATTTCGATTTCTATTTTTCTGGGAATTACAAGAGTGCTCGTTTCGGGGGAGAACTTTGCAACAATAAGATGCAAGTTGCCTAAATGTAAATTCCTTCCAATCCCTAGGTATTGAACAAAAGACCAAACATCATTTAAACCTGTAAATAGAACAATATCATTTATTGCTAATTCCTGTGGTAGAGAATCAAGATTTGTTTCAGAAAGTCGTTCAATATTAAGCTTTGTATACTCAGAGATCTTTGAATATGAAGTTTTATATGAATTTGCACTTGGTAAAGCGATTAATTTGCTTATGGTGAAAATGATAGTACCATCTTGAAGGCGAAAACAATAAGTTGGCTCATCGAAAATGGGTATAATGCCGTGGTTATTGTTTGTTTGAATTGTGTCCAATTTTAAAAAATTTGGTTGGTATTCCAATCTCAAAATTGAAGGACTCTCTGTGATGATTCTTAAGTTATTGGCGATAAGAATATTGACGTAGAAAATGAAAAAAAATGTAGCGATGACAAGAAGAGCAACTTTAGAACTGTTCTTCATAAATCCCATCCAAAAAAGCAAATTTACACATTGTAAAAAAATTTATCGATAGGCTTTAAAATGATTTTTACCATACAAAAATGTTAGACTAATTTGGCAATGATATATTTTATTTCGTTGAAATTTTATTCAAAAATAGCATCAGTAAAATTTTTAAATTTGTAGTTTAATTACTTTTCAAAACTATGAGTGGTTATCCTTTTGCTGAAATAGAGAAGAAATGGCAAAGTTATTGGGAAGAAAAAGGTATCTTTAAGACTTCCGAAGATTATACCAAACCTAAATTTTATGTTTTAGACATGTTTCCCTATCCAAGTGGCTCTGGCTTGCATATTGGACATCCAGAGGGTTACACAGCAACAGATATCATTGCTCGTTATAAAAAAATGAAAGGTTTTAATGTCCTTCATCCAATGGGTTTCGACGCTTTTGGCTTACCCACCGAAAGGTATTCTATGGTAACTGGGATACACCCTCGAATCGCAACAGAGAAAAATATAAGTGTCTTTCGTAATCAATTAAAAATGCTTGGTCTTGCCTATGATTGGACAAGAGAAATCAACACCACAGACCCAAAATATTTTAAATGGACCCAATGGATGTTTGTGCAAATATATAATTCCTGGTTTGATGAAAAAGAACAAAGAGCAAAACCAATAAGCGAATTACCCATACCCGAAGATTTAAAAGACCCGCTGGAAATCGAAGCTTACAAGGA
>JBKBVP010000357.1:0-1937 GCA_046289495.1 Candidatus Kapaibacteriota bacterium
ACGAATGCAATTGTACTCCTTTTTCATTATCACTTAAATTACCATCATTGCCATGTATATTTTGTTTTAAATGCCCGTCGAAAATTTGTAAATGGTATTTTGTAGAAATTAGGGCAGGATACTCAACATATCGGGATAAAATTTCACCTTTTAGTTCTGTTTGGAAAGATGGTTATTTCGGGGAGACTGCCATAGGAATCAGATTTGGCAATCGCAAGCAATATGGAATCGGAGTGTTATTCTCAACCGGTTTACCAATCTACAATTCCTTTAGTGGCGAAGAAAAGATTAGACCATTAGCACTATTACACTTCCGCTGGGACCCATTTAAAAATTGTTACAAACCTCGAGAAAAGACTTTACCTATCAAAGTCCGGGAAGAAGGATGTGATTGTCCCGAGGAACCTATCGAGGAGAAAAAAGAAAAGTTGGAATTACCCTACGAAAAATGTATCAAGCCATACTTCTTTGTTCAAAGCGGAATTCCACTGGACCAATTCTCCATTGACCTTTTTAAATTAAACATTTCTCGTTCTGATTGCAAGGAAAAAGTAAATGCATCTGCACCTTATTTGGATGTCAAAACTGTACCTGTGACATTTACAGTTGGTGCTGGTTTAGATGTCCCAATTTCTTCACACATTGATATTTCAATCGACGCTGGCTGGCGGAGCTACGCTTTTGGAGAGAGCCAAGCACTGCTCGGTTTTTCAAATGTTCCTTCCTACAGGAGAATCAATATGTTTTTCATTAGAGCTGGTATAACATTATAGGAGAAGAAAAATGAAAATGCAAATCAAAATGTTAACCAATTTTGCATTTCTAATTTGCTTATTATTTATTTTACTTCAATCTTGCGAATGTCCTTTGAAAGAAGCAAACTTGTATTCAAATTGTAAAGTGCGAGAAGCGACAATTACAGAATTTCACCCTAATGGTACAATTCAGCAGGTTACCAATCCCGATGGAACTAATGATTTGGTCTTTATTCCAGACTCATTGTACTCAATACACACATTCCTTTTTCCATTTGAAGCAAATATGTCCGGCTCGTTGGTAAATGATGAAAGATTTGCCAAAAGCTCGACAATACCAATTGTTAAAATTCCATTTTCTGATGGTCGACCGTATTATGTAGCTATTTTCGACAATTATCCACAAAATAATGATATGAATGGGGATATTTTACTCTACTACGTAGCAGATGATTTCTCCTATGCTGAAATTCGTGTTGCTGGGGATTTAGTCCGAATTGATCAAAATTTCGATTCAGAAAATTCATCTGATTTCTGCGACTTCATCAACAACTTTACACGCGACACCGCCAAAATGGCACAATTGAAATCAGACTTGAAAAAATTTGGTTTAGATGCAAGAAACACTTTTAGTTATGCTCAAAATTATACTTATTTAAATATTGTTGTCCTCGATGTGAATAACAACTTTGTTACAAACGTCACACCGTTGCAAAGCGACATAGACCAAGCGCTTCAAAAAACAACGAATAAATCTGTGAACGTCCGGGTAAGTATCGGGCAAGTTTATCTCTATCGAGCAAGGAACGGAAAATATTTCATTTTTGCAATCACAGATATCCGACAGGGAACACTGAGCCCCTTCAAACGAAGATTGACAATTATGTTCAGTGAGGTAAATTAATAAGGAGGCTATATGCACAAATCTTTTTTTTATGCTTATATTTTAATTTTTATACTTTTAATTTCCTGTTCAAAGCCTAAAATCGTTAGAGAATTACCAGTCGGAAATCTAACTAAAGTCTCTGCCAAAAATCCCCCAAATACCAATATCGACGATGTAGCACCAATTCAACAGCCCAACAATTTAGCATTAATCGACCCTTGCGAAAAGGAAGAAAACTTCATCGCTTCCGGTATATTTGATGGAATAATGACTTCATCCGAATTCATTAAAAAGAC
>JBKBVP010000358.1:0-1914 GCA_046289495.1 Candidatus Kapaibacteriota bacterium
GAAACAATATCATCGATTCCTGTTTTTTCCTCGACTGTTTGCGCGACTTCATTGTCAATGATTGTTTGGTCCTCTGGAATTGAGTTGTGGAACTCGGCAAAATCTATAGAAGGCATCGAGGCTGAGGCGCGGTCTTCGATTAATTCGAACTCGTTTTTTTGTAGTCCCATTCTTCGAATAATGAAGGGTTCAAGTACCCGGATACCAGCTTGTTTTAAAATTTGTACGGTTTCGGCAAGTGGTTTATCGACGTCTTCTTCTTGATAAATGATGAATTTTGGATATTCGGATTGTTTCCCAAAATTCAAATCGACAATCCACCGTATCAGTTTATTTAAGGCTTTTTCGACAAGAAGTTTATCCGACTTTACAACATCTTCTCGTATGCTTGCGTGAACATTGGCAGCGGCGTAACTACCTACGTTCCCCAATTCTGTAGTAAGCGTTTGGGAAAGAATTGCTTTAGAAATTTCTGTATTACAGAAATTAATAAAATCCTGAAATATGCTTGCCGAGTTTGCTGTCGTTGCATTAAGTATTTCAATGCTATCGGTCGATGGAATAACGGCTGAACCATCTTGAATGAGGTTTTCTAATAATTTTTCAAATTCTTCAAAATCTTTTGTCGTAGCAATATTGTCGGTTTTTCCAATGAAATGTGGCATACCAAACTTTTCTGCAAAATTTGTCCAGAAAGTAACGAAGGTTTTTTTGAACACAACCGGCCAAAGACATTTTGAAAGCACAGCATTGCCGTATGGATTATCGAACGTTGGTTCGTGCTGAATTATCAGAAATTTATATGGAAGCAAGATTTCGTCTTTATGGGTTTCGGGGTTGCGATAACGAGGTATGTCGTTAGAATCAAAAAAGAACAATTTATTAGGTTTACTCTGAATCAGAGCGGGGAGAATGATTTTTCTGTTTTGCCACGTGCTTAATTTCCACACAATTTCAGATATAACAAATCCATACAGTGGGGCGTTTAAAAGTTCTGTTATGATTTTAAAAACATCCAATTCTCGAAAAACCTGATTTATGAGTTCGTTGATTCCGTTCGTCAGACTGTTTGCGGGTTGAACCTCCCAAGTTTGAGAAAGCACACCACTTTTCCTGCTTTGGACGCAGCTTGTAACGTGAGGGTCTGTCAATATATTCTCCAAGGTTGCCTGTCGGTCTCCGATGGATGCGTACATAAGGTTGGGGTTAGGTAGGCTCGAAATAAATTTTTGCAAAAATTGTCTTTTTTTGCTGGTTATTGTTTTGAATAACAAATAGTTCATATTAGTATCCTATAAATTTGTCTTCTTTTTTCTTTATTTTGTAAATAATATCTGCCATTGATTTTTTATTCCAGTGTTTTGCGCCGTAGGTTTGAACGACATACCGAATAGCATCCATTGCGTGATCATCTATTTTTACGGGTTCATCAATTATCTTGCCTTCTTTGTTTTCTTTCCATTTATAAGCTTGAATTTCGTTGATAATATTGGTAGACCTTTTGGTTATATAGAAATCAAATTGTTTTGCAATCATAATTCCGTGATAAACCGAATTCGGGCCTTTGAACGAAGGTATTACGTTAAACCCGGCCAATCTAAGTTCTTTAATAAGAGCTGGTTCTTCCGAGTCCACGATGATTGGACTTTTGTTTATAATATTTTTAAAATCTGCCGATATCAGATTTACAATTTGTCGATGTGTATGCTTGGTAACGTAAAAACACTCATCGATATAAAGTTTGTTCTCGAAGAAAGAAGTATGAATCAAAGCGGTGGGATTATTGTGTCCATAGTCTAATCCAAATGCTTCATCGCCTCTTCCGTAAGGGAACGAATCGACCGGAACCCAGTCTGGATAAATCAGTCCTTTCATCGCTCCTCCCCAAAGTCCCAGTGTATTTACTTTGTAAAG
>JBKBVP010000033.1:0-9033 GCA_046289495.1 Candidatus Kapaibacteriota bacterium
GTATTGTCCGAGGTATAGACGTTTCTGAGGAAATGCTTAATATTGCTCGGAACAAATGCTACGAATTAAATTTACAAATTGAACTTTTACGTGCGAACGCCGAAAGCATCCCCTTTGCCGATAATTATTTTGATTCAGTTGTTTCGGTTGCAACTTTTGAATTTATTAGAAACCCAACACAAGCGCTTGAAGAAATGTTCCGAGTTGTGAAAATTGGCGGGAAGATTGTTGTTGGCTTCATAAATAGGGATAGTACTTGGGGAGAGCTTTATCTTTCTTATGAATTTAAAACAAACACAATTTTTAAATATGCTCGCTTGTTTTCGAAGTTCGAAATCATCAAAATGCATCCCGAGGAATTGATAACAGTGAAAGAAACATTATATACTCCGCCAAATGTTGATGTTAATAAGATTTCACTTGAGAATGAATTCGAATTCTCAAAAAAATATTTACCCGGTTTTTTAGTGGCACTATGGAAGAAAAGATAATTTCTGCCGAGATTTCATTCTATCCTCTTCGAAGTTCTGATTATATCCACGAGATTGAAAAAGTAATTTCAATAATCAAGGATAGTAATTTAGATTTTCAAGTTAATGCTTTCTCTACGATAATCTCTGGACCAAATGAACAGGTAATAAGCTTAATTAGGAAAATAGTTTTGGAGATGGATAAAGTTTCGAAGTTTGTACTTGTTGCGAAAATTTCCAACCTATGTGGTTGCGAAGTGGAGTAATTTAATAGTCCATAAGACTTTCGAAGTCCGAGCTGGATTGTCTATCAAGGTATTTATAAGTCAGTAAACCTTGGACAATTGAGGAAAATTTCATAGAAAGCAATGCTTCGGAATATGTTTGTTTCAAGCCAAAATAAGAATATGGGGATAACAACATAAAATCACTAAGCCGTTTTTCACAATTAAAAGCTTTTAAGATTTTGGTTACAAAAGACTTTAAAGTTAGATAATCAAAGCCACCGAAGTGAAAGATTCCCGTCAAATCCCGCTCGATAATTTTAAAAACTCCTAAGGCTACATCTTCGGCCAGTACTGGGTTCGTGTAATAGGTTGTTGAGAAATCCATATTGGCATTTCCCTTACATTTTTCAAGGACGCTTGCAACAAAATCTTTTTTCCCATGAGCACTCACTCCATAAACCAACGGTAGCCTAATTATAACAAAATCGTCCAGAGAGGAAATCACACTATTCTCTGCTGCTAATTTGGTTTTGCCAAGATATGAAGTCGGAGACGGTTTATCATTTTCGCTGTATGGGCCAGATAATCCATTGAAAATATGCTCACAAGAAAATGTTATAAATTTTGCATTCAATATTTTTGCCAACGAAACCAGATGTTCTACTAATGTTACATTAACTTGCCAGGCTTTTTGTTTGTTCTTTTCACAATAATCTAAATCACTTATTCCAACAGCATTAATAATAACATTTGGCTTTTCATCTAAAACTCTTTTCCTTAGCAACTTAAAATTAAGCAAAGAAAAAGCATAGCTTTTTCCCAATTTTTCAAAATTGACCTGCAGTTCGTTATTAGAGAAAGCAACCACTTCGGTGGAACTATCCGATTCCTGAAGGATTAATTCCAATGTAGCTTCTCCAACTATACCAGTAGCACCAATGATAGCAATTTTTTCCATTTTACCTCAGTACTATCTTATATAAAGAGCCAAGATTGATAAATCGGAGGCAGAGACCCCGGGGATTCGTGAAGCCTGTCCAAGAGAAGATGGTCTGATTTTGCTTAGTTTCTCCCTCGCTTCTTTGGATAAAGATTCGATTTTCCAATAATCGAAATTTTCAGGTATTCTTTTGTTTTCCTTTTGCAAGAACAGTTCGATCTCTTTTCTTTGTCTTTCGAGATAACCTTCGTATCGAATTTCAATTTGCAATCTTTCTACCAAATTGGGATATTTCTTTAATTCAGAGATGGTTTCGGGAGCTGAATTTACCAATTTCAGCACATCGTTTAAATTAACCTTGCTTCTTTTTGCCAAATAATACAAATCCACAATTTCCGTGATAGGTTGCTCCTCGATAGAAATTAAATACTCATTTATATCTTCTGGATTTATTTTGTATTTTTTGGCTGCGTCGTAAGATTTTCGAAGTAGCTCCATCTTTTTTAAATGCTTTTCATATTCTTTTTCAGAGATTAAACCGAATTTAAAGCCATATTTCATAAGTCGCTCGTCCGCATTATCTTGGCGAAGCGATAGTCTATATTCAGCCAATGAAGTAAATATCCGATAGGGCTCCTCTGGAGCTTTATTTACAAGGTCGTCAATTAAAACCCCAATATAAGCTTCGCTCCGCTTTAGAATGAATGGTTCCTCTCCCTTAAGTTTCAAAGCAGCGTTGATTCCAGCAATAATTCCTTGTGCGGCAGCTTCCTCGTAGCCAGAAGTCCCATTAATCTGTCCAGCAAAGAATAATCCATCGACAAGCTTTGTTTCGAGAGTTAACTTCAACTGATGGGGATAAAAGAAGTCGTATTCGATAGCATATCCTGGTCTTATTAATTCTGCTTTTTCCAGTCCGGGAATGGTATGCAATCCATTTATTTGAATATCTTCGGGGAGGCTCGTGGAGAAACCATTGACATAAATTGAGTCTGAAAACAGCCCCTCCGGCTCGAGCAAAATTCTGTGGGATTGTTTCTCGGCAAACCTATGCACTTTGTCCTCGATGGAGGGACAATATCTGGGACCGACGCCTTTGATTCTGCCGGTGAACATTGGGGATTGGTCGAACCCAGTTTGAAGAACCTCGTGAGTTTTGGAATTAGTTGCTGTGGCGTAGCAAACGATACGATTTTTTACACTTTCAGTGTTACGATGAAATGGTTGCGGTGGTTCGTCGCCAGGGGAAATTTCCAATTTAGAAAAGTCTATTGAATGCCTCCAAATTCTTGGAGGAGTACCAGTTTTCAACCTGCCGGTCTCAAATCCAAATTCAAAGAGCAAGTCCGATAAATATTTCGAAGCTGGTTCATTATATCTTCCACCTGAAGTTGATTTCAATCCAGTCCACATAACACCATTTAGAAATGTGCCGGCGCAGAGAATAACATTTGAAGCTAAAATTGGGTCGCCTTCTAATGTTTCAATACCTTTGACTTTATTTTTCTCAATCAATATCCTTTTAACCGTAGCCTCAATGATTGTCAAATTCTTTTGATTCGATAGCAATTCTAAAGCATACAAAGGATATAAGTCCTTGTCTATCTGACATCGAGGAGACCAAACAGCATAGCCTTTGGAGCGGTTAAGCATTTTAAAATGAATTCCTGCCATGTCGGCAAGAATACCCATCGCTCCACCGAGTGCATCTATTTCTTTCACAAGGTGACCCTTCGCTGTACCACCAATTGATGGATTGCAAGACGGTCGTCCCATCGTATACTTATTCATAGTAACAAGCGCAACTTTGCAACCCATCCTGCTTGCTACAAATGAGGCTTCGATTCCAGAGTGGCCACCGCCAATTACAATAATATCAAACTTGTTATTCATATTTATTGGTTTCAACAAAATATAGACGATAACTAAGTAAAATATTTAAAAGTACAACAAAAACAAATTTTTTTTATTTTAATCTTTACTTAAAAACCAGGTTTAATATGAAAAAATTACTATTTACTTTATTTGTGTTCATTTTGGGCTATCAAAACCAAACTGTACTTGCGCAACAGCTTCGTAAAAATCAATCCAAAGATGCTGCTGTGTTTATTTCTGTTAAAACCCAAAGTTCACCGCCTAAAATCGAATTGAATTGGCAGAAACATCCTCTTGCATATCTTTACGAAGTACGCAGAAAAGATTTTGGTTATTTGACTTTTCCAGCAACACCTCGTGCAATTTTGGATTCTAATACAACTTTGTACGAAGACACCGATGTTTTAATTGGCAAAGAGTATGAATATGAAGTTCGTGCTCGATATAAAGCTCTTGCTGATGTTACAATGCAAAAGCCAGGCGGTTCTACATTCGACACAACAATTGTTCTACACTTTATGGGTTTCGGTTACGTACACACTGGTATCAATGTCCCTCCTCGACATTCAAATGGTAAAGTTTTGCTTGTAGTAGACGAAACACTACAATGGGAGCTTCTGATAGAGATTGAAACACTGGTAAACGACCTGATAGAAGAAGGTTGGTCTGTTATTGTCAAATATGTTCCCAGAGCAGAGAACTTCGACCCTGTAAAAGTGAGACAAGTCAAAGATATAATACTGGAAGAATATGGCAAAGACCCAATGAATTTCAATACTGTAATTTTGCTCGGGCGCGTCGCTGTCCCATACTCTGGACTGATTGCTCCAGACGGACACCCAGACCATCTTGGTGCCTGGCCATGCGATTTGTACTATGGGAGCATATACGATACATATTGGACCGATTTTTCTGTAAACAACACATCTGCTCGAGACCCTCGAAATAAAAATATTCCTGGCGATGGTAAATTCGACCAAAACACCCCAGGGTACGAAATCAACATTGCCGTCGGAAGAATAGATTTCTTCAACCTACCAAAATTCCCCGAAAGTGAAATTTCACTACTTCGCAACTATTTAAATAAAAACCATATGTTTAGAACTGGACAAATCTCGCCACAATGGCGTGGTTTAGTCGACGACAATTTTGGAGCAAATAGATATCTTAATTCTTTCGCATCCAGTGGCTACAGAAACTTTGCTTCGCTACTTGGAGCAGAAAGAATCACCACTGCAGATTGGTTTACAACTTTGAAAACTGAGGACTACCTTTGGGCTTATGGTTGCGGCGGGGGAACTTACACCAGTGCTGGTGGTATTGGCTCCACGGATGACTTCGTTGCCAACAAAGTTAACGCTGTTTTCACAATGCTTTTTGGTTCATACTTTGGCGATTGGGACAGCCAAAATAACTTTATGAGGGCTGCCCTTGCCTCCAAACCTTCAATACTTACTTGCAGTTGGGCTGGTTTTCCTCATTGGTATTTCCACAATATGGCTGCAAATCTTCCCATTGGTTATTCAACAAAATTAACCCAAAGCAATAGCACAAACTATCTCGGTGCAAGTTACTCCCAAGACAGTATTAATTTTTATCTAATCGGGCAGGGTTTAAATCAAATTCACATGGCTTTGCTCGGCGACCCGACACTTACGTTATATTCCTCAATTGTACCACCTCCGAAAAATGTTTCAGTTTTCCAGCCCGAAGGGAAATTCGTTCATATCTCTTGGGATGCACCAGAGGAGCCAGTCGATGGTTTCTTCGTTTATAAATCCTTATCATCAAATGGTGGATTTGAGCTATTAAATGAACAACCCATCAAGTCTACTCAGTTCGTAGATTCATCCCTTAGTGAGGGAATTGTCTACTATATGGTTCGCTCATATAAGATTACCGAGAACAACTCCGGAAGTTTTGGATTTCTTAGTCGTGGAGTAATTCAAAATGCCAAAATAACCAGTGTAGATAATATAGATGAGGTTTTCGCAGTGACTATCTCTCCAAATCCTTTCGAAGACCAAATTAAAATTCAAATAACTTTATCAGAACAAGACTTTGTTGAAATTGAACTATACAACATTTTTGGAAACAAAGTCGAAACCGTCTTTGCATCCCCATTGTCTGCTGGAGTTCATTCAATCTGTTGGAGTGCAAGTAATCATTTGGGACACCCCGTTGCAAATGGAATCCTTTTTGTGCGAATCACAACCAAAGACAAAATCATAACAAGAAAGATATCCAAGATTCTTAAGTAAAAACCTCATCGAAGCTTTCATTTAGGGATTGCTTAGATTGGGTTACACTTTGATTTTAAATCAAGCAAAGTAGTTATTATTTCAATCTTACAATGACATTTAACTTAGAACATTAAATTGTTGTCAATGAATTTTCAAACAATGGTTACTTGTATGTTAAAAGAACAAATTGTAAGCCGTCTGCATTTTAACAGAAGTTATTGGTATTGAATCATAAAATCGTTAAAATAGATACTTCCAAAATTTTCTAAAATTTATTTTCACTAAGTTTAATTCAAAACCATTGCCGAAATAATTTCTAAGAATTACATTAAAAACACTCAAATTCAGTACCTATGTGTTTAATGGTGTGGCTATATTTCTGGGGAACCCTGCTCGTTCTAAAGGTAGAAATGCATCGTCTTAAACAAAATTTGCTACATAACATAAGAAGCATTATCTCTAATAAATCTTTATTCCAACGGATATGAATTGTTTTTAAAATCTGTGTAAATTTTTACACACTGTAAGTTATTGTTTACAATAAATTCAGTTGATTTATGTTAAAAATTGTGAAGGTCATAAACAAGAGACACAAACTAAACAATATTTTTTTAGAATGTTTGTATTTTTCACTGAGTATAAACTTTAAAGAATAAGATTTGTTTGTTTAATTTACCATGGTGTTTTATGAAAAACTTAATTAAAACATTAACAACCTTTGTCGCAATTTTTTCATTGCTGGCTGTGATTCCAGCCAAATCTCAGCGACTCACTGATATGAAATTTTCTGTCTCGCAAGGTTCTTGGCAACAGTCCACTGGCTGGACAGTTCTTGCCAATATCGTTGACGATGCGGCATATTACGTATCTCTTCCATTTCAATTTAAATTTGATGATTACTACAATTCCTATGTCTACATGAATTCCAATGGCCATATTAGCTTTTACCCATATTATGGCTTTTACAACCTTACAAACTATTATCTTACTTACACTTATGCTTCTGTTCAAGTGATGAAGAGAGACCTCTATGTTTACAGTGGAATGGGCTACGAGGTTCAAGGTGTAGCACCAAACAGAAGAATTGTTTTCCAATGGCTTGGAGTAGATTTTTACTATGGTTATAGCGCAAATATGAATTTTCAAGTGATACTCCACGAAACCTCAAACCGCATTGACATTGTATTTGGTCCAATGAACTACGGTACTTTCCCATTTCAAAATAATTACTTCTATGCACCCCATCTTGGTTTAACCGGAATTGATGCTCGATACATAAACATTGAACCTGGCCCAACTTTTGTTGCCCATTATTCAACAAGAAACCCAGAACCGAGATATGCCAGTTCTTATATCATTAGTAGCCAAATTGCAAGCTATTGTACTCAAGGATTGACAATATCTTTGACTTCGTTCCCATCCTTGGTTGACGTTTGGCCACAAAGTGGGGTCATTCTAAGGCGTGGAAATATTTACGATGGTACCGGCGGCACAATGAAACCTGGTATGTACTTCGATAGAATTGCTGCTCAGGCAGTAGTCTATGGCCGCTATCAAATCTCTGGTCCATTGCCAGCCGACCCTCGAAGAAACCCACTATACAAAGTCATCTATACAGGAACAAAAGTTGGAAATCCGACAGACGAGTTAATATACTTTTCACCCCAACCTATCGGTCAACCTGCCTTCGCAGCAATTCCCGCTGCTAAAGGACTTGCTGCAGGAAGCAACGGTGCCTTGGATTTGTTGACAAACAGAAACCAAATCCCCGGTGGTGAGTACATGGTCGAAGCAAGGATGGAACTTCCAACATATAACTATGTTCAACCAATCGACCCAGTAATCTTCGTGATTGCAAATGACTACGACCTTGCCATTACCAGCCTGATTTCACCAAAGTCATCAACCGAAAGAAAATATCCTTTGTCTGTAGCTATACCCATCCAAGCAAGAATTGCAAATATAGGGTTAGCCAGAATTGATTCATTTAGAGCAACGATGAGTATTACTAAAAATGGAAATTTAGAACTAAGTGATACAATTTACTGGCCCACCACACCCAACACACCTGGATTGACAACTGGACAAGGTGTTCAAATAAATTTCAAATTATTCCGCCCCAGAGATGTGGGAAATTATGAGGTATTGGTCACTGCTACCCCTTTAGTCCCTCTATACGACGACGAGACATACAATAATCGTTTCCCACGACAAGGCGAAACATTCACATTCAACGTTGCATACGATGTCGAAGCCGAAGCAAAAGCTGTTACAGTACCAGAAGATAGTGTATTTGTTGGGAGACCTCTAAGGGTTCGCGCCATTTTCCAAAATAATGGCGTAACAGTGTTATCCGATGTCCCTGCTTATACCTATATAGTAAAGATGGAGCCTCCATACGATACCGTCTTCAGGTCGAATACAATTATTCAGGACATACCGATCGGAAGGAATAACATAACAAATACAATATTCCCAGATAACTTTATACCACCATCTGCTGGCACCTACAAGATATGCGTTGGTGTTAAAGCCGATGGGGATCCAATTGCAGACAATGATGAATACTGCAAGCTCTTCCAAGTGGTCCATGCAATGTCTGGAACCTATACAATTGGCACAACTTATTTAGGGAATCCAAGAAACTACCCAACCATTGAAAGCGCAATTAATGATTTATTCAAACGCGGTGTTACTGGCCCAGTGGTATTTGAATTAACAGATGCTTATTACGAAGTTGGAAATATCAATGCACCTCTTCCAGCAATAGATTTGACTTCCAAAATTATCGGGGTTAGTCCAGAAAATACCATTACATTTAAACCATCGATTATGCGAAGCTTATCGCGTGCATCAGTAACTATCAAATTGAATAGTGGCCTGGGTATAGGTATTTTAATTGGGCAAAATTCCTCTCCATCAAATAGCTATGCCCCAGTGTTGGAGGTTGTCCCAAGTATTATTAGGAAATATGCAAATTCGGACGGTTACTTTATCTTTGACGGCGGTAAACAAAAATCTCTGCGCTTCGCATTAAATACTAACAACACTTTCCGCGCTGTCTTTTATTTAAGCAATGGTGCCTCCAATATAACAATTCAAAATTGCATAATTGAAAATTACGACAACAATAACGTATCGAAGCGAATCTCATTGCCACTTTCGCTGTACAATTCAGCTTTGTCTATGTTCCAATTCCAGGATGACAAGCGCTCTGATGTCGAAACCTATTCGGCAGGCATTGTGCTTCGAAGCAAAACACCAACCGATAAAGACGA
>JBKBVP010000359.1:0-1912 GCA_046289495.1 Candidatus Kapaibacteriota bacterium
ATTGTTTTATGATGCATAATACAAAGCACTGGAATGTAATTTCCAAATAGAATCTCGATTGGGTCGAAGTCTTTAGAATATGGTAAATCTTGCCGGACAACTACGTAATTGCCATTAACTTTTTTCTGATGTGAACGAAAGGCATCGGTATAGGCAATCTTAAATTTGGGGTTGGCATCGAGAAAACTGACCAACGTTTCAAGGTGATTTGGCAAGAAAACATCGTCATCGTCGAGATATGCCACATATTTCCCTCGTGCGTTCCTAATCCCCGTATTCCTTGTTGCCGCTAATTTTTTGTTTTCCGAATGGGAAACATATTGAATTCTTTTATCGTTGAAGAATTCGACAACGGACCGGACGTCTTCCCCGGCATCGTTAACAACAATTATCTCGAAATCTTGAAGAGTTTGATTTAGAATACTTTGTATAGCGTTCTTTAACATCGATGGCCGGTTGAAAGTAGGCACAATAACAGATACTTTTGGTGTACTAATAGATTTAACTTGAAAACCAGGATACAATTGAGCGTTTCGATGAGGTGCTAACACTTCTTCGGGAATTGAAGGGGGAACAACACCTATAACGTTTGGGAGCCGTTTTGTCCACTCTTCGCCCCGAAGAACTGCATCTGCCCAGATTAAATGCGCTTCACTATATAACCCTGGGTGATTCCGCACAATCAAAGCTTTATTCTCAAGATCGCGTTTGTTTTGCTGTGTATATCTACTTACTTTCCTTATTCTATAAAAAAAGAGGGGCTCTGGTATTCTTAGGGCATTGAATCCTTTTTCAGCACAACCAATCCAAAAGTCCCAATCTTCATAGCCAGAGTTATTATAGCCACCTACTGCTTCCCACACCTGCCGGCAATACAATGAACAATAATTTAGATGATTTTGAAAGCGTAAAATAGCGGGATTCCAATTTCGAGCAATGACAAGATTATTTCTTTCACCGAATTCTTGCAAATCTGTATAAACGATATGAATGTTTGGATCCTTAAGGAGAACATTCACCGTCTTTTCTAAAAAAGTTGGATGGATTAAATCATCGGCGTCGAGTGGTAAAATGAACTTACCCTTCGAGTGCCTAATGCCAAAGTTCCTTGCCTCCGCTGGTCCACCATTTTCTTTTTCTAACAAGTATATTCTTTTGTCTGTATATTTTGCAATAATTTCCCTTGCGACATTGCTTGTGTTGTCGGTACTCCCGTCATTAACAATAATACATTCCCAATCGGTAAAAGTTTGCTTTACGACACTTTCGACAGCCTCGGGCAAGTATTGGGCAAGGTTATAGCAGGGTATAATTACCGAAACAAGTGGTAGATTCAAATGTTCAGTCTTTTGAAAGTTCAATTCTACTTCCTGATGGCAAGCATAGGGAATGAAGTTCTGTAGTTTTTCAATATCAATCCTAAAACCACGTTCATAAAGTTCAAGTAAATTCTCTGGTGAATAATTGGGATTTTCTGAAAAACGGTTTTTCCAAGCTGTTTGAACTAAGTTAGCAGGAATAGAGAATGCAACGGATGTTTTAAAACAAAGCAAGTTTGGCTTCCTTTGAGAAAAAATTGATTTACTTTGTTCCAGTTGGGCTTCCAAAGTATTAGGATTAGAGAAACTTAGATTTTCAATAAGGTTAAAAATATCCTTGGTTCTGTAAACCGAACTGGACAACTCCAAGGGGTAACCAAAATCTCCTTCGCCATTTACCCAATTAAATTTTAATATGTTATTTTCTATTTGTTCAAAATCGGGAGGTTTTTGGTATTTATTTATTGGATAAGAATATACAGTGTTTACACCGAGCCGTAGAGAAAAACCTATTGCATCGGTGTGTTTTTCCAGAGCAACAATAATATCATCTAATGAAAATCTATTGGTGAATATTGTATCATCGACACAGA
>JBKBVP010000360.1:0-1908 GCA_046289495.1 Candidatus Kapaibacteriota bacterium
GCTATGAAAAGCGAGAGGATATCGTACGCAAAAGGTGCTTTTTTGATTTTGCTATTTTCATTCCTACTATTATTCGCCTCTGAATCTAATCTGTTTGCAGTATCAAATAAAATTCAGGAGTTTAAAATAGCAAAGGAATTTGCTTTGTATCACGAAAAGCTTTTGGCAAGCGCTGGTCGCAGTGTGTTGCAAGAAATTAATGGAGAAGAAATTTACAAGGCAAAGTGTGTTGCTTGTCACCAATTCGATGCAAAGTTGGTTGGACCTCCTCACAAAGAAGTACTAAAGAAGTACGAAAACCGAAAAGAAGATATGGTAAGATTTATATTAAATCCAGTAAAAGTAGACCCCAATTACCCACCAATGCCGAATCAAGGTTTAAAGCCCAACGAGGCTGAAGCTGTAGTGAAATATATGTATGAACATTATGGTCCAATGTTGAAGTAAAAGATTAAACTTAATTTTCAAACTAATCAATCGTTTTCTGCTTGTATTAATTTTTTAATTTTGCTTTTATCATTACATAGACTAATGTATGGATTATATTGGAAGTACAAGTTTTGATGCTCGCAAGGTAACCACTTTTCGCCTTCAGGAGATGAAAAACTATGGCCAAAAGATTGTTTGCCTTACTGCTTATGATGCTCTTGTGGCAAGGATATTGGACGAAAGCGGCGTTGATGTTATCCTAGTAGGGGATTCACTCGGAAATGTAATACAAGGGTTAGAAACAACTATACCAGTTACTTTGGACGAGATTATATATCACACAAAAGCAGTAGTCCGCGGCGCAAAAAGACCATTAATCATTGCCGACATGCCATTTATGAGCTTTCAAGTTTCTGCTGATATAGCTTTTGCCAATGCTGGAAGAATAATGAAAGAGACTGGCTGTGGAGGTGTAAAATTAGAAGGTGCGACAGAGATTACTTTGCAAGCCATTCGAAGAATGACCGAGAGCGGAATTCCAGTAATGGGCCACGTTGGGTTAACTCCGCAAAGCATACATAAATTTGGCTCTTATCGTGCAAGAGGCAAGGACCCATCGGAGGCAGAGTCTATCTTTAACGATGCGATTAGCTTAGAGCAAGCAGGGGCTTTTGCTGTAGTTCTGGAAAAAATTCCTGCTGAATTAGCAAAAAAAATTACTGAAACTCTAAAAATACCTACAATTGGAATTGGTGCTGGTCCACATTGTGATGGTCAAATACTCGTTTACACTGACATGGTTGGTTTAACGATTGATTTCAGTCCACGATTTGTTCGCCGTTATGCAAGACTTTACGAAACAATACTAAATGCCTGTAAAAATTATGCAGAGGATGTACGAAATCAAAGATTCCCCAACGAATCTGAATCTTATTGATTTACGGTATTTCCCCGGTTTGCCATATTGTCTTTTTTTTATTATTTGTGTCATAAAACCTGTCTGTATTCGTTTCTTATTTATATATGGGTTCAATATTTAATAGATTGAGAAGGATAATTAAATCGAATTTCACAGACGATGTTGCAACATTCAACATCGACAGCTTTGAATTATGTGATGAGGATACGAAATTAAAAGAAGAAATAGAAAAAGAATGGCAAAAGCACAAAAATAATTTGAATGATTCTAAATTGAAATCAGGTGAAATTAAACTCTCTGTTGCATATCGAATTTTGGGTGTTTCACCCGATTCAACTCCAGAACAAATTAAACAAGCATATAGGGAGAAAGTAAAAAAATATCATCCAGATTTAGTCCAAAACTTGGGTCAAGAAATTCGAGAATTTGCGTCGGAAAAAATCAAAGAAATCAATTTGGCATTTAAGTTAATTAAAAAAGAGAAGAGATTCTAATATGCAAAAGATAAATTGGAAACAAATTTTTAACGAAATACTTTTTATTTCTGCATTCGTGTTGGC
>JBKBVP010000361.1:0-1886 GCA_046289495.1 Candidatus Kapaibacteriota bacterium
TTTCATAAAACATAAAAAAATATCATTTCGAATTTAATAAACTGTGGTTAAAAATAAGTGTATCGAATTGAGTAACTTGTCCAAATTGCTGTCCCTGGCTACTCAATTTTAGATTGTTTTTAAAAAGACAAGGAAATTTAATAAACTTTAGCAGTGAATTCTATTGAACCTGTGCGGATGATGTAGTTTCCAATCGAAACTTTGGAAAGCTTTGTGTGTCGAAGTTAAGTTCGACGATATAACGTATTAATTGATTGAAAGCATTTTGGACAAGCCTTGAATCTGCCAAGATAATTTCTTTGCGTATTTGAAAGTGAGTCTGCGAAGCTGCGTAGGAACCACCCTCGAGTTCTGTGGTTAAGGTTTGGGACAAAATAGCCTTCGAGATTTCGTTGTTCGCAAATCGTATGAGCTCGAGATATAAATCGACCGACGAGCTTCGATTTGCTTCATGTAATTCCAATTTAACATCCATAGGAGCAACAAGAATGGCGTCTTCGTAGAGGCTATCTAAATCTTGTGCAAGTTGTTGAATTTCCTCGTTAGTGGCACCTCGTTGGTACTGTCCGATAAGAATTGGCATTCCATATTTTTCGGTAAAATTTACCCAAAAGCGTAGCCCCCCGTTTTTAAAAGTTACAGGCCAATAGCATTTTGCAAGCAGGGCGTGACCATAAGGATTTATTGCAGAGGCTTCGTGCTGAACGTTTATCACTTTGCACATCGGTACTTTGGTATATTCATCACCGAATCGCCCCTTGAACAACAGGTTGCCGGAGTTATCAAAAGCAAACCATTCCTGTGGTCTTGCCTTTAATTCTTTTGGTACAATGTAATTATTTTCTATGCTCCATATAATTTCTATTGGTTGGAAGCCGAACAATGGTGCTTCGAGTATGTCCGACTCGATTTGATAAACATCTAATTTTTCGAATACACTGCTTACCAGATGGAAGACAACATCGTCGCATCCGTTCTGTTCGATTTGCCAAGGGAGCGACAAAGTGCCACTTTTACGCGATTGAATACAACTCCACACGTGTGCGTCGTTTTTCAACTCACGGTAGATTTCTATCCCGCGTCCAATCTTCCTTAGAATTGAATCCGGATTGGGCAGTAGATTAGTGAGTCTATAATGCAGATTGTAGGTCTCTTGCAGTAATTTTTCTTTGATGTCCTTTCTTCTCACTTTTACACCTAATTTGTTTTACCAAATAGAAAACCAACTGCTGTTCCAATAAAGAAAGGAGTAGCGTATTCAAGCCAAGTGCTTTTCTTCTTTTGCAATGAATACTGGAAAGTCGGTACTCGCAACGTATCGTTGGCTCGCGAGATTTCAATGCTCATCAAATTCTGGGGAAATTCGTAACTTGCTTTGACTGTGTCTTTTTGTATTACTGTGTCCAACTGAGCAATAAATCCACTGCTCTGGTAGATTGTGTCGTGCTTGTAAATGATTCTCGGCTTTGCTTTTTGAATTTGCACCTTCTCTACAACTTTGACGATTTGCACCGTATCTACCCGCACCAATTTATAATTTGGGCATTGGTGTTTATTCAAATACTGCATTAGTACAATGATAGTTAGCACTAATGATACAGCAACAAGAAATTTATTTGTATTCATAGCGACATAAATTTGGCTGATTACAAAGAAAATCGTAAAAGGCGTTTAGCCTTAGATTTAGTTCCGAGAGTCTTTCGTTCAGCATTTGGCTTTGATAGAGACTTTGTTGCTCGACAAGAGCAATTCGATTTTCTAATGCGATTATTCGGCGTTCCTCCGCCAAGCGAATTTCAATCATCTCTTTTTGATGCCGGTGTATTTCTTTTCTTAATTTGATAAGTAGAGTCATTATTGAAGCAAATACCCCGGCTGTTGCAACA
>JBKBVP010000362.1:0-1884 GCA_046289495.1 Candidatus Kapaibacteriota bacterium
ATATCCGCTGGAACATCCACAGGTGGAGTAGTAAACAAGATGGTGGGTCGAGTTGGCGACTCCCCCATCATAGGTGCTGGTACATATGCAAAAAATTCTACCTGTGGGGTATCTTGTACTGGTTTAGGAGAATTTCTATTCGCCAAAGTGCAGCATTCCAAGTCTCTGCTCTTATGGAATTTGCTCAATATCCATTAGATAAAGCTGTCACTTATGTTTTAAACGAAATTCACAGAATGGGAGCCACTGGCGGGATTATTGCAATCGACAAGGATGGAAACCCAGCTTTTGATTATACAACCCAAGGTATGCCTTGTGGCTTTAAAAGCAGTAACGGTGTTCCCTGGATAATAATATTTAAGAATGAGCTTGAAAATAATAATAATAAATAAGTTTTCAATATTTCTAAAAGTTTTTTGTCTATAAGATGTCAAAAGTTTGCTAAGAAAATGCAACGAATAATGCTAAAATCAAAGATTCACAGAGCTAAAATAACAGACGCAAACCTTTATTATGAGGGCAGTTTTACTATTGACGAAGATTTACTCGAAGTGGCAAATATATTACCATATGAAAGAGTTTCAGTTGTAAACATCAACAATGGTGAAAGGTTCGATACTTATGTGATACCTGGAGAAAGAGGAAGCAGACAATTTTGCTTAAATGGCGCAGCTGCCCGTAAGGGGGCAATTGGCGATGAAGTAATAGTAATTAGCTACAGTATTTGTACCGAAGAAGAAATAAAAAATTATAAGCCAATAATAGTACTTTTGGACCATAACAACAACGTTGTTGAAGTTTCACACAAAACCGAGCCCAACAAAATCGTAATCAAAAGGTAAAAAAAGTGCTTGGGATAGCAATTCTCGCTGCAGGTAAAGGAAAAAGAATGAATCTTCCAGAACAACCAAAAGTTCTTGCATTGTTAAATTCAAAATCGCTTCTAAGTTATGTTTTGGATACAGCCTTAACTTTAAATCCTTTAAAAATTTATGTTATTGTTGGGTACAAAAAGAATTTGGTCGTTGATTTTGTGAATAAATTTTACCCACATCAATTTATTGAAATAGTTGAGCAAAATGAACAACTTGGCACCGGACACGCTATTCTTCAATTGAAAAATGCCCTCGACAGAAAAATTGACAATTTACTTGTTCTATCCGGTGATGTTCCCCTAATTACCACGCAAACCTTAAAGAAATTTATTCATTTTCACATTAATGGCCAATTCGATTTGTCATTGATTTCAACTAATGTGGACAACCCAAGTGGTTATGGTAGAATCGTTAGGGGATTTGATGGAAAAGTATTGTCTATTGTTGAAGACAAGGATCTAAAACAGGGAGAAGAGCAAATAAACGAAATCAATACCGGAACTTATATCATTCGAACTGAACATTTGTTTAATTTTTTACAACTTATAAAAAATGACAATGCTCAGAAAGAATATTATCTTACAGATTTAGTCGAGATCTACCGACAAAAAGGCAAATCAATTGGGGCATTTTTAATCGAAAATAACCGTGAGGTCTTAGGTATCAATACACAACAAGAGCTTTTGCACCTAGAGGAAATTATTTCACAAAAGTGAAAGATTTATGATATTAGGAATAAATCATATTGGAATTGCTGTTTTGGACATAGAAGAAAGTTTAAAAGTATTTAAGAAAATTTTTGAAATTGTTAATTTACATATTGAAACCGTTGAATCACAAAAGGTCAAAATTGCCTCATTTAATGTTGGTAATGTTTTAATCGAACTCACAGAACCAACTGCAGAAGACTCTCCAATAATGAAATTTATTCAAAAGAAAGGGGAAGGCATCCACCACATTGCTTTCGAAGTCGACACATTAGTTAATGAACTAACTAGACTACGAGACA
>JBKBVP010000363.1:0-1877 GCA_046289495.1 Candidatus Kapaibacteriota bacterium
TTCTACCCAATGCTTTTTTAACAGTCTTTACAAGAAATATATCTCGAACATATATTAGTTCAGGAAGAAATTCATTAATAATTGTTGATAAATCTCTAAGCCAAAAATAATTATTCGGGAAAGGTAAGGAAAGTTGGAAGGGTAATTTGTAGCACGCCCGAATAATGTTAAAACCATTCCAATTTTCAAACTTTTCTCTTTCACCTTTCCAGCGTGCAACCACAAGCACATTGTGCCCTTGCTTTTGTAATGAATTGCATATCTTCACCAATCTTCCATCCCAAGGGAACTTGCCTTTGAATAAATAAATAATTCTTGCCACCTAATTAGAACAAAAATTTGATAACTATGAAACCACTTACAAGAAGCAAAATAAATGCAAAAGTGAGTTTTTCGAAATGTTTATCAATGAAAATCTTTACTTGTGGTCCAAGAAAATAGAACAAAGTTGCTACAGCAAAAAAACGCAAGCCACGACCGATAAGAGAGATAACAACAAATGGTATAAAATTTTGGTTAGTAGCTCCAGCAGCGATAGTAGCCACTTTGTAGGGTATGGGAGTGAACGAAGCTATACCAAGGAACCAATACCCAACATCACTATTAAACACTGATACAACTTTGTCCCATTCTTGGTGAAAATTATAAAAGTCGATTATTTTAATACCAATAACTTGCATTAAGGAATATCCAATGTAATAACCCAGGATACCACCTAAAGCAGAACCCATAGTACACCAAAATGCAGAAATAAACGACCTTTTCGGATATGCAAAAGCAATGGCAATAAGCAAAACATCAGGTGGTATTGGGAAAAAAGAAGCCTCGACAAAAGCAAAGCCGAATAATGCCCAGAGGGAGTACTTAGTCTGTGCAAAACCTTCGACCCACTTCGTAGCACGCTTAGCGAATTCGTCTAATTTCCTAATCATAATTCTTTCCAGACACCTTGGTTATAAAACTTTTCTTTTCTTATTTTGACCAAATCATCTATGTTAATTTTCAACAAGTTTTCTAATTCTTCGCTCAATACATCTTTTAGAATTTCAAACATTTGCTTGTGGTCTTTGTGTGCTCCTCCAAGTGGTTCGGGTACAACTCTATCGATTATCTTCAACTCGAACAAATCTTTAGCAGTCAGTTTCAAAGCTTCAGCAGCTTGCTCTTTAAAATCCCAACTCCGCCAAAGGATGCTGGAGCAAGACTCCGGAGAAATTACACTATACCACGCATTTTCAAGCATCAATATTCTATCGCCAAGACCAATTCCAATTGCGCCTCCACTTGCACCCTCTCCGATAATTACAACAATGATGGGAACACGCAATTTAGCCATCAAGAAAAGATTACGGGCAATTGCTTCGGCCTGCCCACGCTCCTCGGCTTCCATTCCGGGATATGCTCCCGGGGTATCAAGAAAAGTAATTATTGGTTTACTAAATTTTTCAGCCAAAAGAAATAAGCGATGTGCTTTTCTATATCCCTCTGGATTTGGCATACCAAAGTTTCTAAAGAGATTGTTCTTGGTGTCCCGACCCTTTTGATGACCCACAACAAGAACGGAATGACCATTGAACTTAGCGATACCACCGACGATAGCTGGGTCGTCGCGGACGAGACGGTCGCCGTGAAGCTCGACAAAATCTGAAAATATATTATTAATGTAATCCAAAGTGTAAGGACGCTCGGGATGTCGAGCTAATTGGACTCGTTGCCAGCGGGTAAGTTGGCTGTATATTTGAAGCTTAAGTTCATAAATTTTGTTCTGTAGTCTTTCGATTTCTTCGTCGATATTTATAACTTCGCCAATTGATTTCATCTCCTCGATTTTCTGTTCGAGCTCGTAAATAGGCTTTTCAAATTCGAGAAGGTATTTA
>JBKBVP010000364.1:0-1868 GCA_046289495.1 Candidatus Kapaibacteriota bacterium
TGAACCACAAACTGTTGGAGAATATTCAATAGATGTTGTATTTAGAAGCAACGCTGGCAGTGGCGACAGCGTTTCCAATTGGAAAGGCGTGGGTGTCGAACCTGGTCCTTATATTACAAATTACGATTGGCAACGTAGGCGCGTGGGGACTACGAACGAAGGAAAAGTCTATCTTAAAAATGGTGGAAGTTCGAAAGTGCGAGTCACAGATATCCGACTTGGTCAAGATCTGCCTCATTTTAGAATCAAGCCTGGTGGAATAAATCCCGCCCCATCGCCCGGTGCTCCAATTGATTTAATGCCAGATACCAGCACTACTGGCACCACCCAAATCGAGATTACGATTCTTTACGAACCCAAGGATGAATTCGACCATTACAATACTGTAGTACCAGAATTTCATCCAGACGACAACATAAAACCAAATAGCGTAGTTGGCGACTTACACGGCTACGGGTATCTTCCAAAGATTGAAATAACCGGATACGAATTTTTGCCTCCAGTCCTTGTTGGAACGCAACACCCGGACATCGGAAAAGTTGTAATTAAATCCACAAGTACATCCTCTGATTTGTTCATCGAGTCGATTTCTTGGGCTCAGAACTCTTTAGATGAGTTTCAATGGGTTACACAACCACCATCGAATATAACTTTGCCGATGGGCGATTCTTTGGTGCTTCCGGTTCGCTTTACACCAAAAGCCATTAACAAGCGAACTGCTTTCGTCGACGTAATAAACGATGCCGCACCAGCTCCAGATTCCATAATTACGACACAAACGCAAGTAATTGGCTATGGTATTGAAAAAGGTATAACTGTCGATTCAATTAATTATGGTTTTGTACTTCTGTGCGACAACCCAATTAAAGAATTTACCATTAGAAACACAAGTACTACTACTACTGCTACAATCGATAGCATTGAATTTCTATCTGGAGACATTTTAAACTTCGAGTTAGTAGAAACTTCATTCCCAATTATCATTCCAGAACAAAGTACCGTGAAAATCAAGGTTAAATTTACACCCGATAAAGTTGGCAACTTCCGTGCTCTACTGAGAGTTCATAGTGATGTCGGAAATAACTACTATGTGGAATTAGTTGGTATGGGTTACGATGTCCCTGTTGAGCTTGCTGTAAGAGATTTCGATGTAGACTTAAATTTAAGTCCCGGAAATATTGTCAGTTTGAATACTTATGCCAGAGCGAAAAGCTGGATTGATGCAAAAATCACATCATTCGAATTCGATATAATTCACAAGAGCGATTGGATAAAACTTAATCAAATCGAGAAAGGAGGTATACTGGACGGCTCTTGGAATGTAACTGCTCAACAAATCAAAATTGACGAAAATTATTCAAAAATTCACGTATACGCCAGCGGTACAAATCCAATTACAACTGATGGAGAACTTGTACGACCTTTAGTATTGCTCCTATTAACCGACACTAAAGAGTTCCGTCCGTACATAGACAATATAACCTTCCACGACCGTGATAGATGTGTTGTTCCTAAAGGAGATACAACCACGATTATCCTTAACACCTGTGTAATTGACATTCGCCCAATCGAAATTGCCTCGACACCATACTTTATCGAAGTAGTCCAGAATACCTCAAACTACGAGAGTATAAATGTGAAATTTGGCGTAGGTTTCGAAGCTAACACAAAGATTGAAATTATAAATCTTGCCAGTGGACATGTTTTACCACTAATAAACGAATATACAAAGCAAGGTATATATGAAATGACAATTTCCACTCAGCAGTTTTCTTCTGGTGTTTATGCGTTGCGGTTTGTTAGCGGAAGTTACAATCAAACACAAAAGTTTGTTATTGTTAAATAGAATATCAGAAGTTCAAACTGAA
>JBKBVP010000365.1:0-1865 GCA_046289495.1 Candidatus Kapaibacteriota bacterium
TAAAATTTGATTTGGAAAAGCTTTTAGGTGTTCAAACATCTTAAAAGAGTCAACTAACTCTATTTTTTCTGCTAAATTCATAACCTCCTTTTAATAAATTTGTAAATTAAATTACAAAATTACCGAGAAATCATTTTGTGGAAAGGGAAATATTTAAAATAGATTGGATTTTATTTTCCTCAGTTTCCTTATTACTAATATTTAGTGTATTGGCGATATATAGTTCCAGTACATTTTACGCCGAATATAAGTTCGGTGAATATGATATATTTTTCTGGAACCATTTAAGAAATGTTGTTTTAAGTTTTACTCTAATGATTGTGTTATCTTTCGTTGATTATAATAAATGGATTAAAATCTCAACTATTTTGCTTTTTGTTTCGCTATTTTTATTAATATTGGTACTTTTCATTGGGACTACTATCAAAGGGGCAGCCAGATGGATAAATTTGGGCTTTTTAAATTTTCAGCCATCAGAACTTGCTAAATTTTCATTAATTTTATATATTTCAAAAATTCTCTCTGAAAGAGAGCAACTAAAAGACGAGCCAATTTTTATCCTTTTACCTGCATTGTTTTGGATTACGACTTTTTGCTTCTTCATTGTCATCCAACCGAACTTTTCCACATCTATGTTTATTTTTATTATATCGATTGCTTTATTGTTTATCGGAAAAATAAAATTTAAATATCTCTTAAGAACAAGCCTAATTTTTATGTTTGTAGGGTCCATTTTTGCTGCAACTGAAAGTTATCGGCTTAAGCGTATACTAGGTTTTTTTGCTTTTTTGAATAATTATGAAGCTAAAAGTAATCTCACTTATCAGACTAGTCAAGCTTTGATAGCAATTGGTAATGGTGGTATCTTTGGACTTGGAATTGGTAAAACTCAGCAAAGTAAGTTGTTTCTGCCCGAGTCTTACGGGGATTACATCTTCTCTATAATTGCAGAAGAATATGGCTTTATTGGTGCTGTTTTTGTTATATTGCTATTGCTCTTAGTCTTAGTTAGAATGTACAGAATAGCCAAAAAGAGTCCTACTTCTTTCGCATTCTTTTTTTCAGCGGGAACTTTCCTTTCGATTGCAACATTCACAATTGTAAATTCATTTGTAAATATTGGGTTCTTGCCATCCACTGGTTTACCGATGCCTTTTATAAGTTATGGTGGTTCGGCTCTTGTGATAAATTGTATTTCTATTGGTATATTGCAAAACATTTACCGAAATATTACTACGCAGAAATATGAATAGAAATTTTAATAAATTTGTTTTAATCGCATAAATGTTTTATATTTGTTTTTAATAAATATCGAGAACAATGGGTTGGTTTTTGCGGTCTAAAGAAAATATAGAAGAAGATAAACCCAAAGAAATGCCAGATGGCTTGTGGACTAAGTGCCCATCCTGCGGTGAAATTATCTTCAAAAAGCAACTTGAGGAGAATTATTTTACTTGCCCGAAATGCGAACATCATTATAGAATTGGTGTGTCTGAGTACATAAACATTATTTTGGACGAGGGAACTTTCGAAGAAATTAACTCCAATATTACTTCGGGCGACCCACTTAACTTTTTTGATTCAAAACCATACTTGGAGCGAATTGAACAGTCTCGAAATGCAACAGGTTTCAACGAGGCTTTGATAACAGGTTTGGGTAAAGTTGAAGGAATTGATGTTGCAGCTGGATTTATGTGCTTTGCTTTTATTGGTGGAAGTATGGGTTCTGCTGTAGGAGAAAAATTTTATAGGCTTGCTAAATTCTCTCTGAACAAAAAATTACCTCTTGTTGTCGTCTGTGCCTCTGGTGGTGCTAGGATGCAAGAAGCAGCACTTTCATTAATGCAAATGGCCAAAACGTCTGC
>JBKBVP010000366.1:0-1862 GCA_046289495.1 Candidatus Kapaibacteriota bacterium
AAATAGAAGCCCTACAAGAAATATCTCATATTCTATTTCTACAAGGTAAGTATGAAGAAAGCCTAAATGCCAATCTCGAAGCCTTGGAAATAGAACCAAACAACTTTTGGCATTGGTTCAACCTTGGACATTGTTACTTGGAATTACATCGTTTTTACAAATCTATTGACGCATTTCAAAATGCGATAGCGTTGAATCCTGATTTTGAATATTCATATCTATACCTCGGCTGGGCTTATACATTTCTTGGCAGATACAAACAAGCCATTCATTCTTTTCTAAACTATTCAAGACACACTTTCGATAAATTTGTTTATTTCCAAATTGGAAATCTATTAGGAGATTGTGGTTATTATAAGCAAGCAGTTAGATTTTACCAAGCAGTAACTAAAGCAGATTTCAGCTTTGCACCTGCACATATCGGCATAGGACTATGTTTCGAAAAGTTAATGGAGTACAAAAAAGCAGAAGAAGCTTATAAGGTTGGTACCTCGCTCGACCCCAAAAGACCAAAATATTGGAGGTTTGCAGCAAGAAATTTATTAAAGCAAAGAAAATTTAGTAAAGCATTATCAATGTTCACTATAGCTTTAACTAATAACCCGAATGATGTAAATTTGTTAATAGATTTCCGAAACGCTATTGAAGAATGCAAAAGGTACAAGGATGCAATTGAAATACTTGAAACTATAAAACCTCTTGCACCAGAAAATCAATATATTCACTACTATTTAGGCGAATTGTACGCTATGACTAAGCAGTTTGATAAATCGATGGATAGTTTTGCTACATCCTTCACACTTGATAGAAAATTGAAGATTGCTATCGAAGCCTTTATCGAAACGCTTTCAGCAAAAAGAGGTTATAAAAAATTGATTGAAAAGTTGAGGTCGTATTTACTTCTTAGTACGACAAAACTACCTTTAGACGGGAATACCTTGGAAATCTCGTAAACAGCGCCATATTATGGGGTAACGCCTTTCTTAGTCAATGGATTCGAAGGGGTTAATTTTAAATTGGGAGGAATTATACCGCGGCTTACGAGTGTATCGAAAGCAGTTTCATATCTTTGTCTTTCTTTTTTGGGGAGCAAAGGTCGCAACTCTTCCGGAATATGTATAATTGGTATTAACGCTTCTTCTACCTCTAAAGGATTTTTTGGTAAATAGTTTAAGGTATCTTTATTAGAAGTTAATTCCAGCCATTTCTTTTTACCCATTCCAAAGTTATAGAGATCCAAGATGATAACTGGGGTGCCGGATTTGGGATTCAGTTTTCCAGAACTATCTCTTTTGGGTAATTCGCACCAATCGTACAACCACTGAGCATCTTCGTAAAACTGCCGAATACACATATGCGATGCAGGATATCCAGGCATAGAAAATTGATGAAAAGCCAATCCCGCAAGTCGGTGAAAATTAACCGTGTATGGCATAATCCAATTTTCGTTGAACGATGAACGCCGAAGTTTTGCTTTCCATTGAACAAAGTATTTTCCTGGATAAGTCGGGGAGCTCCTTTTGCCGGTGTTGACAGCAGCAAAACGTACCAATCTGCCGTATTCATAACAGCCATAAGCTTGATATAGATTCGATACAACGACAAGCTTTCGCAAAGTAGAAGCACCATAATAAAATATTGGGAAAATGGAGTATGCACACAAGTCCGCTAAAAATGTGTCTGGTACGATGATTTGTTCTTTGATTTTGAAGTATTTTAGTTCTTTTCTGTTTAGAGTAGTCAAAACTCTATATTTTATATAATTTTTTTTCTTGTCGAAGTCCTTTAAAAAATTTTTCAAATCATTCCAATTTTTGAAACTTACGATTTTGTAATTAATAGAAGGGAAATTAGATTCATCC
>JBKBVP010000367.1:0-1857 GCA_046289495.1 Candidatus Kapaibacteriota bacterium
CTCAAAAATTTATCATAAGCTGAATTACCGCTTACTAGACAACGTACAAATGTTGAAATAGCTTTTGCAACCAACCACGCACTTGGCTTAGAATTTTCACCAAATGCGGCACGAAAAAGGTTTGGGTAAATTGGGTGATTTTCCAAACGCTTTTGCAATTCGTTTGTATCTAAACCAAAAATGTATGGTAGAAACAAGCTTCTATATGCTGGCTGTTCTATTCTTGATCCCCTACCATCCCAAAAAATTTTATCATAATAGGCAACATTGGTAATAGACATAGTATTTCTTGGCTCTGGAATTTTGTTTAGACCCAAACTATTAGGAACATTGTCTTGAAAATTATGTGCCTGTTTCAAGCAATGTGAACAAGATTTGAATGAACTGTCCTTGACAAGTATTTTGTCGTAGAACAAACGGCGTCCAAGCTCAAACTTTTCTCGACTGTAAGGGTTATCCGGTGGAAACGGTATAGGTGGAAATCCCTCGGGTGGTTTTGAATAATCCTTTTGATATAAATTAGGTTCCTGAGCACCATCTTGGCAGGAAATACCAAAAGTCAAAGGAAATATTAAAAAAAGCTTAATTATTCTTAAACTTATCTTGTAAACCATCACAGATCAAATTGTAAAAATCAAATTTATAAAAAAATAGAATAAAAAAGGCTGCCAAAAGTTGGCAGCCTGCGGTAATGTTATTTTAAAATTTAGGTCCGTTCATATATTTTTTCTTTATGCTTTTTAAGTTGTCTGACCATCTTGTCTGTGGCAGTGCGAAGACTTTTCATGAAATCTTCTGAACTTTCCTCGACAATTAATGTATCTCCATTAACAACAAGAACAAACTTGACTTTGCTCTGACTGTCCGCAGAAAACTCGACACTTGCTGTCGAAATCATATCAGAAAATTTTTCAAACTTTTTAATTGCGTCTAATGCAGCTTCTTGGAGGTCTGGTCTGGATTTCAAATGCCGAAATGTTACTTTGGTTTGCATATACACTCCTTTTTAATTTGTTAAACAAACGAAAAACAATCAATTTATAAAGAACGATTGGGTGTTGAAACTCACCCCTAAATTATAAACGATTGTAAAGGGTAAAATTGTTACAATATTTGGTATATTCTCCATTGTCGAAATACTGTAGAATAAATTTACCCTTCGATAGAAAAAATAAAACTTTGTCTCCAAAAAAAGTTCTCTCAAAAATTGATCACTTTTTAGCAAATCAAAACTTAATACATTTCTGATACCAATACAAAAGAATGGCGTTAGATTTTTCAGTTCATAAATTTTTACTCCTATTAACGGGTCGTCGGAGAATTCAGAGCTTATAAACTCTTTCCAAGTAAACCTGTCGAATGAGATACCAATTTGAAAATGTAGTAATGTCTGAAATTCATCTCTAAAAGGCGCATAGAAAAACGATAAGGATACTGGAAAGAAATTGAAATCAAAATTTTCGCTGTAGGAGCGAAAAAAAGAAGTAGAATAATATGTCGAACTTTTACCAAAATCTGTAGAGTAAACTAACCTAAGCCATTCAATATTTAAGATGAAATCTACTATACGAGGGATTTCCACACACAGAGCCAAGCTTGGATAATTCCTAAATATAAACTCACTTCCACTGGTCTTTGAATATGTGTTGAAAGCATCAAAAAAAGAACTGGAAATTTGATTGATGGGAAAGTTATAACCAAGCTCGATGTTTTTAATAATTAGAGAATTAAAATTGTTTTTTGCATAATATGAATTTTTATGCAAGTGTATCTCAACAAGGTTAAGATGAGATAAGAAAGACATTAGAATTCGATTAAAATTTCTAATTTTTAAGAGGAAAGTTTACTTGTACAGTC
>JBKBVP010000368.1:0-1850 GCA_046289495.1 Candidatus Kapaibacteriota bacterium
GCCAAACGTGGTAACAAAGATAAACGGCAGTATTAAACCCAAAAGTAATCCCCAAAAAAGTGAATTGCGGTCAATAGGTTAAGTAAGTACAAGTTCAATAAACTCCTTAGAATTGTAAATCTAAATGCAACCAAAAAGCACACTTATCAAAGGATTAATAATAAAAATTATTGTAAAAAGACTTACAACTAACTTTGAGCTATCATTTGTAAAGTAGGTTATTAAAGGAATAGATAAAATTAGACCAATAGAATATACAACAAGCCAAAATGAGCGAAAAATATTTCTTGTTTGGAATTTAGTAATTTTAGTAATTTCATCCATAGCAGACTACGATTGTTCTATTTGTTTTAAAAAAGAAATAACAGATTCTTCGAGGTTATTTTTCCCAATCCGTTCTACAAACATACGAATCTCTTCATTTATAACTATCCTCCCATTTAACAGAAAAATTAAGTAATCGGCGTATGATTCTATTTCGGCCAACTGATGCGAAATGATAATAAATGTCGAATGATTTCTTTTTCGCTCCCGAATTAAATTTTAAGTTCTACAACCGAAATAGGATCAAGTCCTGCTTTTGGTTCGTCGAGAATATACACACCATAATCAAACATCAACGCTATTACAGCACTAATTTTTTGAATAGTTCCTCTAGACAAGTTTCTGATATAGTAATCCAAATACGGTCTCAAAGAGAAAATACTTATTAAGTTTTCTAAGTTAACAGAATTTTTATTGCCTCTTAAGCTCATTATTAATTCAAATACTTCTGAAACTCGAAGATTCTCTGGGTAGCTACCAACTTGGGGTAAATATCCGATTCTGTATCGATATGAAATATCATTTTTAATATTCTTACCATCAAACAAAATTTCACCAGTATCAAAATGGACCAAACCAAGAATACTTTTGATTAAAGTAGTTTTTCCAGAACCATTGGGACCAACAATAGCAGTAATTTTATTGGGAGTGACTTTAAATGAAATTTCACTAAATACTTTATGTTTTCCAAAACTTTTTGATAAATTTTTTACTTCAATCACTTGATAATCCTCATTGAAGGTGAATTATCTACAAGCAATTTAGGAACAATGGAGGGAAACATTTTCTCTGCCACTTCTAAAATATCGACAAAAAAACTTCTCAACAAGAGTATAGCAGAAGGATTGTTTTCGACTACAATAGAAAAAAGTGAAACTGGAATATAAGGTACATCTCCTTTACCATCTTTATTTAAATCGTATCCAGAGTATCCGCTCCAATAGTTAAAGATAAAATAGTTGAAATTTTGTTTGCTATTTGTTGCAACCTCGAATGTGTTGCCTATAAAATTATTTTTGCGAAATGTATTGTTCTCGCAGTTTGCTGAAATCCGAAGTGCCCAACCATTACGAATAAAATTATTGTGCTCGAACAAAATTCTATTGGAGCCTTCTATATACAAACCTGTGGTATTTTGCCTGAAATCATTGCCAACAACATGGCTATCATAAATATCTTTCAACAACAAGCCATAAGAGCTTGGACCTCTATTTTTTTCGAACAAGTTGTTTTTCATCAAAACTTTTTTTGTATACATCACAGCAACACCGGCTCCATTTTGAACAAAACTATTCTCTACATAAGAACAACCATCTGAAAACATAAAATGCAAGCCATAACGTAAATTATTTACACAAATATTATTTTTAATTAAACCATTTGTAACAAATTCAAAATAAATTCCATCTCTATGATTATAAACTTCATTTTTCTCAATCAAAACACTGGTACAATACCAGAGATGTATTCCATTTCCAGAATTTGATTCTGTCCTTTTATTTGCCAAAAGACGACAGTTAATAACT
>JBKBVP010000034.1:0-9002 GCA_046289495.1 Candidatus Kapaibacteriota bacterium
TAAAATTTGTCTACGTCGAAAATGCGGGTATGGCTTTTGGAATTCAGTTTGGCGAGTTCAAAATCTTTCTAAGCATTTTCTCAATAATTGCAAGTATTCTAATTGGTATCTTAATTAACAGAATTTCAAACGCTCCTTTTGTTATTCAATTAGCCTTCGGTCTGATTTTCTCCGGCGCTGTGGGCAACCTTATCGATAGAGTTTTCTACGGCGTAATATTTAACTATGCACCACTGTTCTATGGTAGGGTTATTGATTTCATACAAATAGATATACCAGACATACGCATTGGTAATGTCGTCAATTACACACACTGGCCAGTTTTCAACGTTGCCGACTCCTGCGTATCAATCGGAGTCGTACTTCTTCTAATTTTCAACAAATACATACCCAGCTTTTCTTTACTCATTCGGCAAGGAAATCAAAAAGTCGAACCCGACGATGGAGCAAACCGAGAAAATTATTGAAACCGATGGAGATTTCTTCATAGTCGAGCATAAAATAATAGTTCCCCAAGGAAAACTTCCCGAACGAATCGATACATTCCTTGCTCGCCACTTACGAAATGTTTCGCGGAGTAAAGTTCAAAAAGCAATAGAAAATGAAGATGTCCTCGTCAACAATAAAGTTGTCAAAGCAAATCAAAAAGTAAAACCAAACGATACAATAACCTGTCGGTTGCGCAGACTACCCCCTTTGAAGCTAATCCCCGAAAATATTCCATTAGACATAATCTACGAAGACGATTACTTGATGATAGTAAACAAGCCAGCTGGAATGGTCACGCATCCCGGCTACGGCAATAGAACCGGGACACTTGTAAATGCAGTTTTATTCCACCTGGGTTATCGCCAGGAGTTAGAAATACCCGGAGAAGAACTCGAGGATTTAGACGAAGAGCAAGACGAGGGGAAAATCTTCGTAAGTAGTAGTATTCGTCCAGGTATTGTACATCGCTTAGACAAAAATACCTCTGGTCTACTGCTTATATCGAAAGACCCAGCTGTACATCAGCAACTATCGGACCAATTCACCAGAAGAACCGTGGAACGATACTATTTCGCATTGGTTTGGGGGGCGTTGAAAAATGATAGTGGGACCTTCGAGGGCGATATCGGGCGCTCACCCCGAGACCGAAAGCTTTTCGCAGTTGTTCGAACCGGAGGTAAACCTGCGATTACCGACTTCTGGGTTGTAGAGCGCTTCGATTATCTCACTCTCGTAAAAATCAAACTTCGAACTGGCCGCACACATCAAATCCGTGTTCACTTCTCCCACAATCGACATCCCGTATTCGGAGACCCCTCCTATGGTGGTACAAGCATCGTCTTTGGCGCTCACAACTCACGTTTTAAACACTTCGTCAAAAAAATCCTCGAAGACACCTCAAGGCAGATGCTCCACGCAAAGACCCTCGGCTTTTATCATCCAATTTTAAAACAACAAATGAATTTCGAAGTCGACCTGCCTTCGGACTTTAAACTTTTGCTAAATAAACTAAGGGAATTCCATTCTCAACAGACTTAAAAATAAATAAGGGGGCAAATACTTGCTTGCCCCAAAATGTAATTCTCTAAACAAACTGATTTAAAACTAATCTTTAACTTCGAAAAGCTCGACTTCAAATATCAGAAGGGAATTTGGCGGTATTTTCCCAACTTGCCTATCACCGTAGCCGAGAGAGGGTGGAATGTATAAAATGAATTTGCTCCCTTCGGGCATATTTAACAAACCCTCTTGAAAGCCCCGAATAACTTTATCCAATTCAAATTCAGCGGGGTTGCCTCGAGAGTAAGAATCGTCGAAGACTGTGCCATCGAGCAAAGTCCCACGATAGTGCACTTTTACTTTATTGGTTGCAAGAGGTTTTTTGCCTGAACCAAGTTTCAACACCTTGTACTGCAAACCAGAATTTGTCTCGTTTATATCTGGTTTTTTCTTGTTCTCCTCCAGGAAGGTTTGTGCAGATTTGAGATTTTTCTCGGCTTGCTCTTTCAACTCCTTTTCTGCCCGCGCCATTTGCTCCTGGCGTCGCTTAGTAATTATCATTTGCAGTTCGGCAATATATTGCGCGACTACCGACTCTGGAATTTTAGATTGCTTTTCGAGCAAAGCATCCGAAGTGCCCAAAATAAGCAAATTTACATCGACATCCAAACTATCAGTTTGAAATTGGCTTAGTAAACTTTTTCCAAGATTAAACCCAATGGAGTACGATACCGAGTCTTTGCGAGTCGTAATCTTTGCTTCCTTAGCAAAGACAGTGTGGGAGCAAAACAAAACAACTAAAAACAAAACAAATCGAAAAATCATAATTCCTCCTAATTTATTCATCAATGTTATCTAAAAGATGCCCAAGTTTATGTTTTTTAGTTAATAAATAATTAAAATTTTTTTCGTTTGGGGGGATTTGCAATGGAACAAGCTCGACAACCTCGAGACCATAGCTGGAGATACCTACACGTTTTTTTGGATTGTTTGTCATAAGTTTCATTTTCTTTACCCCGATGTCGGCAAGTATCTGAGCTCCAATTCCGTAATCGCGCGGGTCTGGTTGAAAGCCAAGCAAAAGATTTGCTTCGACTGTATCGTAACCCTGCTCCTGGAGTGCATAAGCCTTTATCTTGTTGACAAGCCCGATATCCCTTCCCTCCTGTCGCATATAAAGAAGCACACCTTTCCCCTCGGCAGCAATTTGTGCAAGAGCTGCGCGAAGCTGGTCTCCACAATCACAACGGAGCGAGCCGAAAACATCTCCAGTCAAGCATTCCGAATGAACACGAACTAAAATAGGCTCGTCCTCTTTCCAACTACCTTTGACAAGCGCAACGTGTTCTTTATTATCTACAATGTTTCGGTAAACTTTGACAACAAATTCACCATGTTTAGTTGGTAAATTTGCTTGGGCAACACAACGAACCAGCTTATCACGTTTGAATCGATAAGCAATTAAATCTTTAACGGTTATAATCTTAAGGTTAAATTCTTTTGCAAATTGTTCCAAATCTGGTCTTCGAGCCATCGAGCCATCAGGATTGATTATCTCGCAAAGGACTCCGGAGGGATGCAATCCAGCCAGCCGCATTAAATCTACTGCAGCCTCGGTGTGACCAGCGCGTCGTAGCACACCCTCTTCGACAGCAATCAAAGGGAAGATATGCCCGGGGCGAGCCAAGTCCGTCGGTTTTGTCGAGGGATTTACTAAAGCGCGCACAGTATTAGCGCGGTCGAAAGCAGAAATACCAGTCGTTGTCCCATGAATATAATCGACACTTACAGTAAATCGAGTGCCGTGTAGTCCAGTTCCCTCGCGCACCATTACATCGAGTTCAAGCTCGCGGGCACGATCCTCGGTAATTGCAACGCAAATCAAGCCGCGAGCATGTGTTGCCATAAAATTGATTGTATCTGGTGTGCAAAGCTCGGAGGCTGCAATTAAGTCGCCCTCGTTCTCGCGGTCCTCATCGTCCACTACAATTACCATCCGGCCAGAGGCTAAATCTTTAAGTGCGTCTTCTATCGTGTCCATCTCGATTTTCGTTATTGTTTCTTCGCTACAACGGCTGTCTTCTCGAATTGTATTTTACATCCATCTCCTACTTGCAAGGTAATCGTGGACCCATCCATATCAACTATTGTGCCGTGAATCCCAGCAGAGGTAATTACTTTATCTCCCTTCTTTAAACTATCCAGCATTTTTTGTTGTTCTTTCTGCCTTTTCTGCGCTGGGCGTATCATTAGCAAGTACATAATAAGGAAAATCGACACAAACATAATAAGGGTGATAATTGCACCACCACCCCCATTCTGTGCACCACCCGGCGGTGGAACAAATGCCAAAAGGTTTGCAAAACTTAAAAGCATTTTACACCTAATTAATGTTAAAAAATTCAAAAATAATCTATTTCATTTTTCCATCGACGGAACGACCCCGAAAGTATTTTTTCTCTTGCCGAATCAACCAACCACTTGTAAAACGCTAAGTTCTGATAAGTCGCCAAGATCAAACCCAGTATTTCCTCTGCTATAAACAAGTGACGTAGATACCCAAGAGTGAAGTTCTGCGAAATTTCATTGTTCAATCCTGGATCGATTGCCTCGGTAGAATCTTTGTATTTGGTATTCCTGATGTTAATTTTACCACGAGTTGTAAATATTTGACCATTCCTACCATTTCTTGTCGGCAATACACAATCGAACATATCTATCCCAAGTTCAATGGCTTGAAGAATATTCTGTGGTGTGCCGACTCCCATAAGATACCTGGGCTTTTCTTCGGGCATTTTCTCCGTGCAAATGTCTGTAATTTGATACATCAATTCCTCCTCCTCGCCCACAGACAAACCACCAATAGCAAAACCATCGAAATCAAGCGAAAGCATTTCGTCTAAAGACTTGTTTCGCAGCTCGGGGTAAGTTCCACCTTGAATTATACCAAAAATGAATTGCTCTCGGTCCCATAACGCTTGGCTTGAGCAAAACTCGGATAAACTTCGCTTTGCCCAAGCCAAGGTTCTCTCCACAGATTCTCTTACACGTAAATACTCTGCCGGATATTCAACACAATCATCAAGTACCATCATAATGTCCGAGCCGAGGATGCGTTGAGCTTGGACCACTTTCTCTGGAGTGAAGAAATGTAGCGAGCCATCGATATGGGAACGAAATTCTACTCCATCGTCTGTTAATTTCCGAAAGCTTTCCAAGGAGAATACCTGGTACCCACCGCTATCGGTGAGAATCCCACTACTCCAGTTTATAAATTTATGCAGTCCTGCAAATTTTTGAATTATCTCCAGTCCAGGTCGCAAGTACAAATGGTATGTATTCCCCAAAATCAATTTGTAATCAAGCTCGATTAGCATATTTGGCGTCATTGCTTTCACAGTCCCGTACGTCCCCACGGGCATAAACACTGGCGTGGGCACTTCGATGCCGTTAAAATACAAAGTTCCAGCTCTTGCTTTGCAATCTTCCGAAATTTTTTCAACCTTGAATAGTGTCCTCATCAAAATCCATCTTCAAAAATTTTTCCAATAAAAGCCTGATTTTACCAACAAAAAATAATGCCAGGAATACACCCAGAGTATCGGCAAACCAATCCGTTAAGTCCCAATATCTTCCCGGGACAAACATCTGATGTACCTCGTCGAGCAAGGCATACAAAGAACCAAATAGGATAATCAATACAATTCTTTTTCTTTTGTTTTTCATAGTAATGGTAGCAATGACCAATGTTATCCCAAAAAGGAAGTAAGCCAGTAAGTGTAGCAACTTGTCTTGCAAATCGAAGATCTTTGGGGGCAACATCTCCGCTGGTATTTGGGAGAGCACAAAAATCACCAATGCGAATATAATAGCAGGAACTTTTAATAGAAACTGCTTCGACACTTTTTAGAGCACCTCCGGGAGAAAATCAATCAAAGCCGAAGCTGTGAGGGTCTCCATTCCAAATTTCCGAGAATAATAATCACCAGCAAGCGAGTGTATGTATGCGCCTAATGAAGCAGCAAGAATAGGCTCCAATCCCCGAGCAAGCAGAGTGGCGATAATTCCAGTGAGCACATCTCCGCTGCCGCCGGTGGCTAATCCCGGGTTGCCAGCAAGACATAAATATGTTATCTCGCCATCGGTGGTTACCGAAGGTACATATTTTAAATGAATATTACATCCCAATCTTTTAGCCCATTCTTTAGCAATAAAGTATGAGCTCCGCTCTAACTCCTCCCTCGGTTGTCCAATTATCCGAGATAATTCACCAGAATGCGGTGTAAGTACAATGTTTTTGGTTAATTGCAAACTTGAGCTAATTGCCCTAAGACCATCAGCATCCACTACAATTTGCTTCTTCGATTGAAACTCCGAGATAATCTGTGCAACCAATGATATTGTTTCCCGATTGTCTGTCAATCCAGGACCAATCGCAATTGAATCGGCTTTTTCGAGCTCCTCCCTGAGTAATGAATATGCTTTTTCAGAGATGGCTCCTGTGGCTGTTGCAGGCAAAGGCAATCTTATAACCTCTGGCAAAAGAGCAGGATGAAATGATGTACTGGCTAATATAGTCAATCCGGCTCCGGATTTAATTGAAGCATTTGCCGCAAGACAAGCTGCGCCAGGATAACGCTCTGAACCAGCAATAATAAGCACTCGACCATAGTCGAATTTCGAGCTAATTCTCTGCCTTTTGGGGAGGAGCTCCTCGATGTCCGCCGCATCAAATGCATAGGTGTTTGCTATCTCCTTCACTATGAAATTAGGCACTCCAAGGCTTGCAACCAAAACCTCGCCAGAGTAGTCCGGTCCTCGATTGATCAACAAACCAAGCTTGTAAGAAAACATCGTTATCGTATAGTCGGCTCGAAAGCAAAATTCATTTGCAAAACCAGTAAGAGAATTCAATCCAGTTGGACAATCTATTGCAATCTTTACTCCCGCTACTCCTTGAAGTTTTTGTAAAATTGTCTTTGCCAGACCTCGAATGTCCTCGCTACCACCGACACCGATCAAAGCATCGACAATGAAGTCTGAATCCAAATCTAAGTTTTCAACCTCTGTTTCAGTTTCCAACTTGATTGTAGGTATTCCAAGTTTAATTGCAGAGTGAAAATTTGTTTGCGTTTCTGGGCTCATCTTCTTCTCGTCGCCAATCCAGTAAATAATAATCTCGTACTTGTCGAATAGATGGCGTGCCAGAGCAAAACCATCGCCACCGTTGTTTCCGCTTCCGCAGAAAAATGTAAATTTTGCTTTGTTCATTTTTAGTTTCTGAATTATTTGCTCGATGAAATTTGCCGAGGAGCGAGCTGCATTCTCCATCAACACGATAGAGGGCACACGATAATATTCCGTTGCTTTGCTGTCCGCCAGACGCATCTCCTCGGGTGTAAGAATATACTTCATCTTGCCTCCTTGTTTTTATATACTTCTTTCATCAAATCAACAATTGCTTCGATTGTATGAACTTCGGCAGTAAAAACATGTTCCACTCCACGACTTTTCAGGCATTCTTGCGTCATTGGTCCAATCGCAAAAGATTTTGCGGCTCCGAGAAGTGCCAGAGCTTTTTCCTCGCCGAGAATTTCGAAAAAATAATTTACTGTAGTCGATGCTGTAAAAACTATTGCATCGATATTTTCGCTCGAAATCTTATCGATTTCTTCTTTGGTTGGGACAAACTTTGTAATACGATAGACATCAAGAGTATCAACAGAGCAATATTTTCGCAGATTCTCTGTGATTGGGTCGGTTTGAAAATTCCCTTTGATTCGTAGGATTTTGCAACTTTGTAAATTAAACTTCTTTGTGAATTCTACTAAAAATTCTACGGAGTTGAACTTTTCGGGGCAGAAATCAACGGAAAAACCATACTTGTTCAACTCATGGGCAGTTTTCGCTCCAATAGTTGCAACTTTAATCCCGCTTAAGAATTCCAATTTTCTATTCTTGATTAGGTTTTGAATAAAATATCTTACGCCGTTGACACTTGTAAAAACGAGCCAGTTGTATTTATCTTGAATTAACTTCTCGAGGATGGTGGTGTCTAACTCTATAGCATGGGTTTCGAATACAGGAAAGGGAAGGACTTTTGCTCCCTCTGCTTCCAACAATTGTGTTAGCAACTCCGATTGGTCCTTTGCACGCGTATTGACAATTAATTTACCAAAAAGTGGCTTCCCTTCGAACCAGTTCAATTTTGATGAAAATACTGCACAAGGTGAAATTATCGTTACAAGAGGTGGTTTTAAATTGTTTGTTCTTGCAATTTCTGGAAGCTCTTTCAAAGTTGCGCAGAAAGTCCTTTGCATTGGTGTTGTAGCATTTTCTATAATGGCTGCTGGGGTACCACTTTCGATACCATTTTTTATTAATTCCTCCACCACAAACGTTAGTCTACCTGCTCCCATGTAAATTACAATCGTTGTATTTTTCAGCTTGGCTAAATGCGCATAATCAATTTGACTCTCCTGCTTGTGCGGGTCTTCGTGTGCTGTTAAAAATACAACTTGAGTTACAAGCGACCGATGGGTTAGGGGAATACCCGAATAAGCAGAAGCCCCAATCCCAGCAGTTACACCTGGTATTATTTCAAAAGGAATACCAAAGTCCAACAGATGCAAAGCCTCTTCGGAGCCTCGCCCAAAAACATAAGGGTCGCCTCCTTTTACTCGGGCAACAATTTTACCTTCGAGCGCAAAGGTGACCATAAGATTGTTGATTTCTTCTTGGGAAAGATGTGGCTGGCCTGGCTCTTTACCTACAAAAACTTTCATCGCATTTTCTTTTGCATAGTCGAGTAGAGTCGGATTGACAAGCCTATCGTATAAAATTACATCAGCTTTTTTGATAGCATTCACACCCTTCAGGGTAATCAATTGTGGGTCGCCGGGTCCAGCCCCAATTATGTATACAAAGCCTTCATTTCTTTCTTGCATAGTAATCGACTAAATTGTTTACAAGCAGCTTTGCATATTCTATTCCATCGTCCTCCAGAATTTCCAGCCATCTAATAGCAAGGAACTCATCGATGATTTTGTCTTTTATCCTTCCACTGATTTTTTTTTCTTTAAACTGTGTTCGAAAATGAACAGCAAGGTCCACGAATCCTTTGTATTTGCTTGGAAATTTCTTATCTAACATCTCGCGCAACCATTTCGATAGAAACGGTGCCTTCCCTTGGGTCGAAATGGAAATAACTAAGTCTCCACGCTTTATGTACGAGGGAACAATGAAATTGCACATCTCGGGTTGGTCTGCAAAGTTTACTATTGCCCCGGATTTTTCAGCCTCTTCTTTTACGAGCGAATCCAACACTGGATCGTCGGTTGCAACAAAAACCAGCCTAAAACCCTGCAAATCCCCATACACATATTTTCTTTTCTCATATTCGAGATTATACAAATGTATAATTCCCTCTAACTTTTGAGTCGTTTCTGGTGCAATCACTTTGGGGCGAGCATTAAAATTCAGTAGATTCTGCACCTTGCGAGTTGCTACCTCTC
>JBKBVP010000369.1:0-1816 GCA_046289495.1 Candidatus Kapaibacteriota bacterium
AAATGTAACAATAATAGGATTGAAAATCTCGGCTCCTATATTTGTTTCAACTTTCCTTGTGAATATTTCATTAGCAATGCTGGCAAGGATGGCACCACAAACAAATATTTTTGTCGTAAGCTTTCAAGTAAAAATAGCACTTGCTTTGTTAGTTTTTTTTCTTGCAGTTTCATTCTTTATTCTCGCAGCAAAACAATTTCTACAAGTTTTTCAATCTCAATTAAATCTCGTACTTACATTAACATAGTGCAAGATGGCTGAAACACCTGAAGGAAGGGAAAAAACAGAACCAGCGACACCGCGTCGCTTAAGCGAGGCACGCCAGCGTGGCCAAGTTGCCAAGAGTCTCGATGTAACAACTGCTACTATGTTGACTCTTGGTGGCTTTATAACTTTGCTTTTTATGAACTACATCGTAACAAATCTTCAAAACTATTTCCAAAGTTCAATTTCCAACTCCTTCTCTACCAAGATAACCGACGAGCAGGTTCAAAATATTTTTTTAGCAACGGTTTTGTTCCTTGCAAAAACAATTTTACCAATGCTTGGTTTAATTTACTTTTTCATATTGGCCTCGGAAATTTCTCAAGTTGGATTTCACATTGCAACAAAAAAGTTTACAAAGGGTTTAAATTTTCGGACTATTTTTAATCCTCTATCTGGATTGAAAAGAATTTTTTTCTCGGGCAGAGCTTATTTTGAATTAATCAAAAGCCTTTTCAAACTTCTTATTTTGGGATGGGTTGTTTATACGATTCTCAAAAAATACATTGTCTGGGACCTTAATTTAGTAAACCAACCAATATGGCAAGTTCCGAGGCTAATGTTTTCTGTCACTTTCGAACTAATTTCAAAAGTAGGGGTGATTTATCTTTTGATAGCTACTGCTGATTATTTTTACCAGAAGTATCGTTACAAAGAAGATTTAAAAATGACAAAGGAAGAAGTAAAAGAAGAAGGAAGGCAGTCCGAAGGCGACCCAATGGTGAAATCGAGGATAAGGGGTTTAATGCGACAAAGATTGAGAAAGATTATTTTAAAGAATCTTCAAAGGAGGGCTGATGTTGTTGTTACGAATCCTACTCATTTTGCAGTTGCTTTGGAATATAAACCATATAAGATGCACGCCCCAGTAGTAGTTGCCAAAGGAGTTGATTATCTTGCATTAAAAATAAAAGAGATAGCAATAGAGAATGGTATTCCAATTGTTGAAGAGCCTCCATTGGCACAGGCACTTTACTATTCGGTAGACGTCGAGGAACAAATTCCTGAGTTCCTTTTTAAAGCAGTTGCTCAAGTGCTGGCTTACGTATATTATTTAAGAAATGTAAAAGTTTAAAACAATAAGTCATAATTATGGGAAAAGCAGAAGATTTCATAAGGAGAAACATTGGTAATAATTTCATAGGAAGAAGTTTAATTTATCTTTTATACAACAAGGATATCTTACTTTCGTTGGGAATTTTAGCAATTGTAAGTCTGCTAATAATTCCTATTTCATTTGTATTGATGGATTTGCTTATTGCACTGAATTTGTCTTTTGCTGTTTTGATATTGCTTGTTTCATTGTATTTAAGGAATCCATTAGAGTTTTCATCTTTTCCTACGGTCTTGCTTGTAGCAACATTGTTTAGGTTGGGCTTAAACGTTGCTTCCACAAGGTTGATTCTAACGGAAGCCTATGCTGGAGAAATTATTCAATCGTTTGGGACTTTTGTTATCCGCGGCAACTACATTGTAGGTTTAATTATTTTTCTCATTTTAATGATTATTAATTTTATTGTAATTATAAAAGGCTCGTCTCGAATTGCCGAAG
>JBKBVP010000370.1:0-1810 GCA_046289495.1 Candidatus Kapaibacteriota bacterium
CCAAAGAAGAAAAAACTTGAACGGAAGTTTTTCAGACTATGCCTTCTTTTTGTTAACCCCAAAAATTACAATTGGATACGATGCGATAATCTTCCCCAAAATTTATGCCTCTCCAAGCATTTCCATCTATATTCCTTTATTCAACTTGTCTAAAACCGACAATTTGAAAATGCTTGCAATTCAGCTGGGATTTTCCATTATGTACGGAATGTATTGATGCTAAACATTTATCAATTTTTAGTTTCGCCCGAAACTAAACAGCAACTTTATTTCAACAGAAAAACTTCGTCAGCATTACCAGAAAGATGCAGAATATTTCGATTATTTCGAGGCACGATTTCCCGAAACGCAAAGCGAAGAGGAAAGAGTTTACCAATATGTACTTTCGAGAATACCACCGAAGTCAAAGATTATTGTAGACATAGGCTGTGGCAATGGATGGTTGGCTCGTCGTTTATTGAACTTGGACAGAATAATCGTCTCCATCGATGTTTCCTTTCGCAATGTCTCTAAAGTTTTGAAACTTTATCCCGACGAAAACCATTTCGGCATTGTAGCCGATGGGTACTTCCTCCCATTCAAAGATAATACTTTCGATTGCGTCGTTGCTTCCGAAGTAGTAGAACATCTCGAAGAACCAAGGAAATTCATTAGCGAACTGCTTAGGATAGTCGCACCCAATGGAAAAGTCATACTAACCACACCTTACAAAGAAAAGATTCGTTACACTTTGTGCATACATTGCAACAAGCCAACTCCCATGAATGCACACCTAAACTCTTTCGACGAGTACAAATTCGCACACATACTCCAAGACATTGAATTCATAGACAAATGGATTTACCGAAAATTTGGCAATTCACTTGTGCAATATCTTCGCCTTTACCGCTTGTTGAAAATAGTTCCATTTAAACTTTGGAGAATAATGGACACTTTTTTAAATTTCTTCTTTAAGCCAAAGCATTTATTAATCGAAATAACAAAGGAGGAAAGATGAATGGCTTTGTTCGCAAAGAGATTGTCAATTCCGTTGGCATTGTTTCATTCTACCACCCAAAGAGCAATTCTTTGCCGAGCAATTTACTAAAGGAGATGGAGATTGCAATCAACGAGCTTTCTGAAAAAGAAGCTGCAAAAGTTATTCTCATAAAAAGCGAAGGAGACAGGGCATTCTGCGCTGGTGCTTCGTTCGAAGAGCTTGTGTCGCTGAAAGATTTCCAGACTGCCAAAGCTTTTTTCTCCGGCTTTGGCAAGGTGATAAATGCTATCCGCCGAGCGTCGAAGCTAGTCGTAGCTCGGGTACACGGAAAAGTAGTTGGTGGCGGTTTGGGGCTCGTCTCTGCTTGTGATTATGTTGTTGCCCTGAAAACCGCCTCCGTCCGTTTAAGCGAATTTTCCATTGCCATCGGTCCATTTGTAATTAGCCATGCACTGGAGCGAAAGATTGGTAAAAGTGCTTTCACCCAAATGACCATCGACACACAATGGTATAGCGCACACTGGTGCCTCGAAAAGGGACTATACAACAAAATATTCGACACAAACCAAGACATGGATAACTACCTAACAGATTTTCTCGATACTCTTGTTAAACGAAGTAGCAAGACTCAATATGAACTTAAACGATTATTTTGGGAGGGAACGGAGGACTGGGACAAACTATTAGAAGACAAAGCCGAAATAACAGCCAGACTTGCTCTTGATGAGTATGCGCAAAAAGCCATTCATTCCCTCTTGAAGTGAATCAAATTGCATACTTTTCAGTGCTGGAGTTCTATGCAATCTAAATGCACGGCGACGACGTCAAGCA
>JBKBVP010000371.1:0-1804 GCA_046289495.1 Candidatus Kapaibacteriota bacterium
CTCCGAGGAGGAAATTAAAATCATCAATGAGACAAAAAAAATCCTAAACAATATGGACCTCAAAATATCTGCAACCTGCGTTAGAATTCCCGTCGTTTTCGGACATTGCGAATCTGTTTCTTTAATTACAGAAAAACCGTTCGAGTTAGATGAAATTGAGAATATCTTGACATCTGCTCCCGGAATTAATTTATACGATGAACCCGAAATAGAGAACTATCCTACTCCCAAAATTGCAGAAGGACTTGATAAGGTGTTCGTGGGCAGATTGAGAAAAAGCATAGCCGAGGAAAATGGTTTACTTATGTGGGTCGTTGCAGATAACATCCGCAAAGGAGCTGCTTCGAATGCAATTCAAATCTTAGAAAAATTATGGAATGAAGCAAGAGAGAGCATCTTCGAATTTAAAAATTTATTCAAATAACAACCTGCGAAATCAACCAATAAAAAACTGTATTTAATACTTTTAAATCAAAACTTATAATTAATGAATTCTCTGGCAGTTTGAAACAAAATAAATTCTTTAGGCAACGGTAACTTCCTTACACAAATATACATCTTGAATAGTATTCAACAACTCTACACCCTCGTTCATTGGACGTTGGAAAGCTTTTCTTCCAGAGATCAATCCCATCCCACCAGCTCGTTTATTTATTACAGCAGTTCTTGTTGCCTCGGCAAGGTCATTTTCTCCGGATGCACCACCGCTATTAATCAATCCAACTCTCCCCATATAGTTGTTAACAACTTGATAGCGGCACAAATCAATCGGGTGTTCGGTGCATAGCTCTGAGTACATCCTTTTGTCGTATTTTCCATACGACTTGCCTTCTGCATTAAGAGCAAGGTATCCACCATTATTTTCTGGCATTTTCTGCTTGATTATATCAGCTTGCAGAGTTGCTCCCAAATGGTTGGCTTGACCAGTTAGATCTGCTGAAACATGATAGTCCTTTTCTTTTTTAAAAGCGGAGTTACGAAGGTAGCACCAGAGAATGGTTACCATTCCCAGTTCGTGAGCATACGCAAAAGCTTCGGAAATTTCGACAATTTGTCTGTTACTTTCAGGACTACCAAAGTATATTGTAGCCCCTACGGCGACTGCACCCATATTATATGCTTCCTCAATGGTACCAAAAAGTATTTGGTCGTACTTGTTTGGATATGTTAATAGCTCATTATGATTGATTTTCACGATAAATGGAATTTTGTGTGCATATTTTCGAGCAACCATTCCCAAAACACCAAAAGTTGAAGCGACAGCATTGCAACCACCTTCAATCGCAAGCCTAACAATATTTTCAGGGTCGAAGTAAATTGGATTCTTGGCAAAGCTTGCACCGCCCGAGTGCTCGACGCCTTGATCGACAGGAAGAATAGAAAGATAACCAGTGCCGGCGAGGCGTCCTGTGTTGAAGAGCCTATGAAGATTTGCAAGTACTCTGTTGTTACGGTCTGAATTTGAAAATACTCTTTCAATAAAATCGGGACCAGGTAAAGTTAACATCTCTTTTGGAATCTTAGGACTTGAAAAACCCAAAAGATACTCTGCCTCGTTACCTAATAATTCCTGAATTTTTTCAAACATTTTACCCTCCTGATAAAAGTGAAAAATAAATATAGCAAAGTTAAATAAATTTAAAGTTAAAATTTGAAAATTTTTCGTTGGTGAGAAAATCTCTCGAATTTCAGAGTTAAAACATCATCGAAGTCGAATGGTAATGAAAAAAGTTCTGTCGAAAAACTAAAATAATAAATCACTTTATTCTTGCATTTTATGTTTAAGGGAGAATCGTTAGCTTAA
>JBKBVP010000372.1:0-1794 GCA_046289495.1 Candidatus Kapaibacteriota bacterium
GGTTTTCGACCTCGGTGGTAAATAGGTTTGAAGTTTTTCGTCGTAAAGGGCAAGACCGACGGCATCTCTCTGTTTCATTAAAAGATAAGCAAGCGATGCAGCAAGGTAGGCTGTATATTCAAACTTGCTAATGTTGTTCTTCGAGGCATAACGCATCGAACCACTTTTATCGATGACTATTACGCAGCGAAGATTTGTTTCCTCTTCGAATTGCTTGACAAAATACTTATCTGTTCGAGCATAGACTTTCCAGTCGATATGCCTTATTTCGTCACCCGGATTATATTGCCTATGTTCTGCAAATTCAACGCTGAAACCATGGTAGGGAGATCTATGGAGCCCAGTTATGAAACCTTCGACAACTAATCGAGCTTTTAATTCGATATTGCTTAATTGAGCTACGACATTTGGTTGCAAAAACCTACGATAATCGTTCATCACTGGGAAATTTTTTCAAACCTTGTGTATTGACGAAGAACCTCCGGGATTGTTACACTCCTGTCCTCTGGGTTATAGTTGTTCTCCAATAAAGCAACAATCAGACGAGAGGTGGCAAGGCCACTACCATTCAGGGTATGAACATACTCAGGTTTGCTATTAGGAGTTCGTTTGAAGCGGATGTTGGCTCGCCTTGCTTGGAAATCCTCAAAATTGCTACAGCTTGAGACCTCCAACCACTTTTTCTCCGCCGGAGACCATACTTCAATGTCATAAGTCTTTGCACTGGAGAAACTCGTGTCCCCACTACAAAGTAAAACGACTCTATAAGGTACCTCTAAAGCTTGTAAAATCGATTCCGCATCCATTGTCAATGATTCCAGCTCCTCGTAAGAGGTCTCTGGAGTAGTGAATTTGACCATTTCAACCTTATTGAACTGATGTACACGAAGAAATCCACGAGTCTCTTTGCCGTAGCTCCCAGCTTCTCTACGAAAGCAGGGGGAGTAAGCCACGAATTTCTTTGGAAGGTCGCTTGCATTCAAAATTTCACCGGAGTAGTAATTTGTTACGGGTACCTCTGCTGTGGGAATAAGATAGAGTTCATCCTTTTCGATATAGTACATATCTTCGGCAAGTTTTGGTATTTGCCCGGTGCCAATCATAGAATTTCGATTGACTATAAATGGTGGAAAGAGCTCGGTGTAATTATGTTCGTTTATATGCTTTTCTAGCATAAAAGTAATCAAGGCACGTTCCAAAGCAGCACCTCGACCCACGTAATATGCAAAACCAGAGCCAGCTACTTTTGCTCCACGCTCAAAATCTATTATGTTTAAATGTTTAGCTATTTCAACATGATTTGGGACGTCAATTTCTTTAGGTTGCCCCCAAAAACGTACAACAACATTATCATTGGAGTCTTTGCCAAATGGTACACTATTGTGCAAAATATTAGGAATTTTGAGAAGCTCTTCCTTGATCTCCAATTCCACTTGGCGAAGCTCCTCGTCCATTTCCTTAATTTTGTCGGAAACTCCGCGCATCTGTGCAATTTTTAAATCGGCATCCTTTTTCTCTTTCTTCAAAAGGGCAATCTCATTTGAAACGACATTTCGTAAATGCTTTAAACGCTCTACCTCTGCTATTATCTCGCGCCTCCGCTCATCTAATTCTAATATTTTTTCCAAACTTGAACTTTCACCTTTTGCTTCAATGTTTTTTTGTACTAAATTGATATTTTCGCGTATAAACTTCAAGTCCAGCATTTTTCATCCAAAAAAATACAAAATTACCTAAAAGTTGGTATGTTTTTATCTCTTGTTGGGACAAAAGAAAATTAACTACCGAAAGCCT
>JBKBVP010000373.1:0-1788 GCA_046289495.1 Candidatus Kapaibacteriota bacterium
AAGAGATTTCCAAGAGCTTTGGAAAATATCGAAATTATTCTAAAATTGCTCCGAGATAAAAAGGACGAAGCCTACTCATTCAACTTAAATATTGTAAACAATGCCCTTGTATTTTTCCCAAGCGAGATCAAACAACATGTCATTCAATACTTAAGATTACAATCTCTTGCGCAAAAGGAGCATACTTTCGCAATCCTTCCACATATAATTTGGATTAATTAGGTGTTCACGGAGAAATTCTCGACTTTTTGGATGTAAGTTTTGATAACTTTTTCAATACCTTCCCGGAGCGAGGTTTTGGGCGACCAGCCCAGAGCTTTCGCTTTCGAGACATCGAGCAACTTACGTGGTGTTCCTTCTGGCTTGGATTTATCCCATTCAATTGCACCCTGGAATCCAATGATGGATTTGATAAGTTCAGCAAGTTCTTTAATAGAAATATCAATTCCAGTGCCGATATTCACAAACGGCTCTAAATCGCTGGCATTGTAGTTTTCCATAAAGAAAACACAAGCCTCTGCAAGGTCGTCCACAAAAAGAAATTCACGATGGGTGGACCCGGTGCCCCAGAGAACTACTTCGTCTGGAAATATACCCAACAGTGAAAGAGCTTTTCTCAGTGCTTCTTGGTTGTAAAGATGGATTTCTTTTTCGATACCAAAGCCAAGTGGAGTTTTGAAAATATCTTTTATTATAAAGTCGAAATTTTTATCTGCGAGAGCTTTTGCAAGGATAAATTTACGTATTAAAGCGGGCAAGACGTGGGAAGTTTCGAGATTGAAATTATCATTCTCTCCATAAAGGTTCGTAGGCATGAGTGATATAAAATTTGTCTTGTACTGGTAATTGTATGCCAGACACATTTTTATCGCAGCGATTTTTGCAATTGCATAAGGTTCGTTTGTTGGCTCGAGCGGACCTGTTAGCAGATATTCCTCTTTCATTGGCTGTGAAGCAAACTTTGGATAAATGCAAGAGGAGCCGAGGTTTAGCAATTTTTTAACTTTAAATTTAAAAGATGAATGGATGACATTCATGGCAATGGCAAGGTTGTCGTATATGAAATTGGCTCGATATGTATTGTTTGCTATAATTCCACCGACTTTAGCTGCGGCGAGAAAGACATAATCGGGAAGAAATTCTGAAAAATATTTTTCAGTAGCCTCTTGCCTTCGCAAATCTAATTGTTGATGAGTTGGTGTAAGTAAATTCCTATAGCCTTTTTGAATTAATTTCTTCACAATTGCAGAACCAACAAGGCCTGTTGCTCCAGCAACAAGAATTTTTGCAGATTTTTCAAACTTCATTTTGAACGCTATCAAGTTCCAAAAATTTATGTTCTGTCCAACCGAATCCTTTTTCTTTGGCAATCTTGTATCCCTCGAATTTAGGCGTAATTCCCACCAGCAACAAGTCGTAGTCGACCATAATTTTAACCAAATCGTGGAATAAAATTTGGGGTTCCCAGTTTAAATATTTTCGAGCTTTTGATGCCGTGGTGTCCGGTGTCGGAATGATGACCGGAGTGGTATCGATGTTGGGCTCGATCGGACTGACGTCGATGATCGGCTTCGGCGCGACAACGGGTTTGTCGACGACCGCTTCGTCGGCGCGAGTGTCCGGTTGTGGCGGCGTCGGGGGAGGGGGCGGAAGCGGGACGACTACGTCGATGGCCTGCGGATTCTTCACCCGCTCCACGATCTGGGTAAAGTTCAGCCCGGTGACGAGCGCGTATCCAATGACGGCATGGATCGCGACGACGCCGACCACGGCTCCGGGGCGATCCTT
>JBKBVP010000374.1:0-1785 GCA_046289495.1 Candidatus Kapaibacteriota bacterium
CCAACCAACGTGGAATGTAATTCCTTGCATCTTTTGGAAGTAGGTTATTGAGGTTTACACTTAGCCAGAATGTATGAGCACTGTAGTCATCGATAAACATAGTTGAGGGTTTACGTGAATGGGCATTAAACCAATGTGGAGGGAAATACATAAACTTGGGGGTGAAATTTTGCAGAAAAGGTATTTTGGAATAAGCCAAGAAATATAAAGCACCCGCAACGTCGGCATAAAAATCTGAAGGGCAAAACCCCCAATCTTTCGAGTATCCATCAAGTATCTCCACGTAGGTTGTATAACACAGACCCAACAATCCTCCCAATGCGCTTGCCATATCGTAACTAAAACCACATTCAATCAAAGATTGTGAAAGGACATAAGAGGAAAGAAAGGTACCATAAAAATGTCCAGCTTTATCGATGTACATTGCATATTTCCCATCTTCAGCAAAGTGAAAATCACCACGATTTTTCCATATTGTGCTCATTTGCCCAAAATGTTGGATGACAAAAATTCCAGTGTATGCACTTATAAAGATTGAAAGAGGAATTGGCTCGATTTTTGTTGTTTTATTTATTGTTCTTCCAGAGAAGGTAAATAAAGGCTTATCGGCGATAAAATGAGATGGTTTCGAATGTATTAAATCAACAGAGTCTATTGCCGAGTGGGCAACTTGATAAGTCGAAAATACAAGTATGTTGATAAATAAAAAGAACTTACAGAGAATATTGTACATATTTAAATAATTTTGTAATTGTAAAGTAACAAAAATAAATTTAATCAATGGAAAACATCGCAGAATTGTTGAAAAAGACGAGAGAAAGTAAGAATCTTTCGTTGAAAGATGTATCCACTGCAACCAAGCTACGATTAAATGTTTTGAAAGCCATAGAAGAAGGAAATTTCAACTTTCTCCCTAAAACATATATGTACTCATTTTTGAAAGAATATTTTCAATATCTTGGTTTAAATTTTGATGAATACAAAGAAGAAATAGACAAATATTTTGAGAAGGACAAAAAAATTGAACCTAGTTCAAAGGAACTAATCTTTTCCCATCCATTAGTAATGAAAAAGAAAGTTCGATATACACCGGCTCAACTAAACAAAGCCTTGTATTTTATTTACGGGGCAATTTTTTTATCTTTTCTTGCTATCATCTATTTCACCCTATTTTACGAAGGGACCGAGCAAAAGCCAATAGAGGTGGAAAAAACAACCGATACTATACTTATCAAATCGGAACAAAGGGAAAGCCTGAAACTTCTAAGTTCGCAAGACAGTATTCGTTTGGAATTTTATGCAACGGACACGGTGTGGATTAATATGGTTATCGATAACAAAGTAACTGAAAAAATCGTTCTTTATCCAAATACAATTAAAGTGTGGTCTGCTGCGAACTTTTTCCGTTTCACACTTGGAAATGCTGGTGGTGTGAAAATCAAACGAGACGGGATTGAGTTGCCTCAACTCACAAAAGAAAAAGTAGCAATCAAAAACATCATCGTCTCGAGGGATAAATTCTATGTCGAACCAGTACAAAAGCCAAAGCCAGAACTGGAGCAACAGAAGCCACAGATAATCCTAACCCCCGCGGAAATCAAACGAGAAGTACCAAATTTAAGAGACACAAAAAAGATAAGGACATACTAAATCTGCGCGCCACACAGGACTCGAACCTGTGACCCTCAGCTTAGAAGGCTGATGCTCTATCCAACTGAGCTAGTGGCGCTCGGCACAAATACAAAATTAATGAATTCATCGAAAAATTAACAAAAAATTTCGTAA
>JBKBVP010000375.1:0-1771 GCA_046289495.1 Candidatus Kapaibacteriota bacterium
CAACACCATATTTTTGCAAAATTACTGGAATAGGACATTCCGAGCCAAGCGATTCAGAGCTTTTCCAGGTTATCACTCAAGAAGAATTCATAAGAATGTTGCCAGAGGTGGCTGTAAATGAAATTACAAAAAACGGTGAAATATCAATCCAAGAGATTGCCTCGACTTGGAGCGAAATGATATCTGAAAAAAGAACTTTCTTCAAGGGCTCTTTGGAACAATTAGCTAATTTCGCAGTTAATAGATTGGTCAACAATACTCCAAACATTACAAAAGAAGAATTATTCAATGACCTTGATGCTATTATTGGAGCCACAAACACTGGTCCCATTTACCCCAGTTTAGCAGATTTTATTAAAAATGAAATTGGCGTACGCAATTCGGCAATGTGTTTCGATGTTACCGAAGCTTGCACAAGCGGAAGTGTTGCGCTTTTCCAAGCTTTCTGTATGATAAAAAGTGGTTCCTGCAGGAAAGTTTTAGTTGTTGCCTCTGAAAAAGCAACAAAACTTACCGATATTTCAAACTGGAGAGGCAGTAATCTTTTCGGAGATGCAAGTTTTGCAGTTCTGCTCGAAAGAGCCGAAACACCAGAAGAAGATTCTTTCGATTTTTTTTACTTCAACTCTTTTCCATTCGACGGAAATCTTCAACTTATTCGGCGAACAGAAGATGGCTTTGTACAAGATGGCAAGAAAGTACACCTTTTTGTAGTTAAAACGGTTGTAGACGAAATTTTTCAAAATTTAAAATTAGCAGATATTAAGCCCAACGAAATTAAACACTTCATATTTCATCAGCCAAGCAGAAAGACCACCTCCTCTTTGGAAGAATATCTACGCTCAAAATTACCAGACCTAACTGGGACATTTTACTACTCCGCCTCTGTAGGTAACGCATCAAGTGCCAGCTTTGGCAATCTTATGTCGAAACTTTACTACGACGGGGCAATTAAAAAAGGCGAATACATACTTACTTGTACATTCGGTGCTGGTCTTAGTATTGCTATTATTGGACTTAAATTTTAAATTAAATTTACTTTTTACTTGCGGTGGGTGAGGGACTCGAACCCCCACAGGCTTTCGCCCGGCGGTTTTCAAGACCGCTGCACTACCATTATGCGAACCCACCCAAACCACAAAATTAACAAAATCTATTAAATTTAATTCACTGCTTTTAATCCCTAAGCATACTTTTCAGCATCAACAAAACGAATCAATGTTATTTCTGGGGGCAATCCAGCTCGAACTGGCACGCCAACCATACCTACACCAGTATTTACATAAAGATATTGCTCTTTATCTGCATAAAGCCCAGCATATTGCTTGTAAAAGAAAGCTGCAGGGGATATTTTCGAATTTAAAATCTCAAATGCAATTTGTCCACCGTGCGTATGTCCAGATAACATTAAATCTACTTTTCTTTTTCTACGAACAGATCTGTCCCAATTAGTTGGGTCGTGACAAAGCAAAATAATTGGAAAATCTTTATTTAAACCATGCAAAGCCTTGTCAAAATCTGCGTAATACATTCTGTGGTTTGTATTATCAACTCCAACCACTTGAAGTTGGCTTTCATTAAATTTAAATACTCTGTTTTCATTAATCAGCAAGTCTACATTACATTTACGAATCTCTTCTGCCAGACGCTGAAAATCTGCGTCTTTCATATAATGCTCATGATTTCCGGGACAAGCCAGCACAGAAAATTTTGCTTTAATGCTCGAAAGTGATTCGGATATAATCTCGATTTCCTTGTATGAAAAGTTCAC
>JBKBVP010000376.1:0-1767 GCA_046289495.1 Candidatus Kapaibacteriota bacterium
ATTCTTAGAAATTTAACAGTTGAAATCAGCGATGTATCCAAACATTTGATTCCTTCTCTCGAGATATTGACACATTTCGATGCACTTCTTGCCAAGGCAAAATACTCGATCCAATTCCTATGTCAAAAACCTGTTTTCTGGAATTCAAAAGAAATTTTCCTTCAAGACATTCGCCACCCCTTGCTTGTTCATTCACGGGGATACAAAAATGTCGTTCCACTTTCAATTGATTTCCATCCTAACAAACGTGGCCATATCATTTCCGGACCAAACGCCGGGGGAAAGACTGTTGCACTTAAAAGTATAGGTCTGAACATTGCGCTTGCTTGCTCTGGATTTTTCACACACGGCTACTGCAAAACGTCCTTTTTTACGATTTACACATCGATAGGCGATTTACAATCTGTAGAACAAGATTTGAGTACTTTTAGCGCTCAGATTCTTCGCATAAAAAAAATTCTCGAAAACTCCGACTCGGACACTCTCGTTCTCATCGACGAAATAGTAGCTGGGACAGACCCACACGAAGGTTCCCTCCTCGCTGCTTCCATCATCGATAGTTTCATTACGATGAACTTGTTCTTTGCATTAACCACCCACCAATCTTATCTAAAAGTCTTCTCTCTTACACGCCCCGAGGTTGAAAACGACTCCCTCGAGTTCGACGAAAAAAGCCTAAAGCCTACGTATCGATTCCTTCAGGGCGTACCGGGCAATAGTTATGCCTTCGAACTGGCAACAAATCTCGGTTTGCCCAAACACATAATCGAAAGAGCTCGCTCTTACATCACTTCCTCCGAAAATGAAATCGAACAGCAATTGAAAGTTGTCTATCAGCTTAAACTTCAAGCCGAAAGATTGAAGATGGAACTCGAAGCAGAAAAAGCAAGGTACCAAAAATTAAGAGAAGAATACGAAGCACTACTATCTGATATCAAAGCTAAAAGGAAGCAATTGCTCGACAATGCCAAAATCGAAGCATACGAAATCATCCGAAAGGCTAATGCACTGGTAGAAAACACAATCAAAGAAGTACGGGAGCAACAAAAAAGCATTTCGGAAATTAAAAAAGACTTCCTCGCAAAGAAAAAGGAAATTGAAGATGAAGCAAAAAATATCTTCCACGAGCTTGAACAATACCGAAGTAAAGATTCAGACGAGCTCTCCGAGGGCGACTTCGTTTACCTCGACGACCCAACAAATACGGGGCAAGTCCTCCGCATTTACGAGGATTCGGGCGAGGCACTAATTGATTTCAATGGGATAAAATTCAAAACCAAGCTGAGCAAATTGCGCAAGTCCCATCAAAGTACATCCTTTTTGAAAAAGGAATTGTCAAGCGATTATATCAAATTTTCCTCATCTACAAGGTTAGACCTTCGCGGCTTTCGTGTCGAGGAAGCTATTCGAGAGGTGGACAAATTTATCTCCGAAGCAATCCTTGGCAATATCGACCAAATCACAATCGTTCACGGCAAAGGAACCGGCACACTAAGACAGAGTTTACACGAATACTTCAAAAACCATCCGCAAGTGGAAAATTTCCGCGAAGGGACTCTCGAAGAAGGCGGTGCTGGTGTCACCATCGTAAAATTACGATAGATACTCTACCAATTTAAGCCATACTTTCCTCTTCTCGATATCAACTTCCACAATTCGTGTAGCAACTCTATCGCCAAACTTGTATATTCTCCCCTTTCGTTTACCAATTAGTCGGATATTCTTTTCATCGTAGATATAATAGTCGTCGAGTAAATCACGTATAGG
>JBKBVP010000377.1:0-1767 GCA_046289495.1 Candidatus Kapaibacteriota bacterium
GCTCAGGAAGCTTTCTCCGGAATCCGCCTTGTTCGTGCTTTCGTTCGAGAAGCTTATGAAACAAATCAATTCAATAAATTAAGTAAAGATTATCGCCAAAAGTACATACGCCTCGAATTTTTGCAGTCTCTTATGATACCCTTGCTCATTGTTTTGATTGGGCTTTCTCAATTAATTGTTATTGGCTATGGCGGATTGCGAGTAATTGAAAAAACAATGACCATAGGTGTGGTGTCGCAATTTTTTGTTTATATTAACTTGTTAATTTGGCCCGTTGCTGCTATAGGCTGGGTGACCAATTTAATTCAACGAGCAAACGCTTCTATTGATAGATTATGGGAGGTATTGGACATTCAAATCGAGGATGTTCGAATATCCCATCAAACACAAGAAATGCAAGATATTCCTGCTTCAATTCATTTTGAGAACGTCTGGTTCCGATACAATGAAGAACTTCCTTGGGTTTTAAAAGGGCTCTCACTACAGGTATTGCCTTGTTCTTCAATTGGAGTTATCGGAAGCGTCGGTTCTGGCAAAAGTACCATTATGAGATTAATTACCAAAATTTACGCGCCAAATCGGGGCAAGATATTCATTGGAGGAATTCCTTTAAATGAAATTCCACGAGAGCTTATCTGTAACTTTATTGCGTTCGTGCCGCAAGAACCCTTCCTCTTTTCGGATACAATTGCTGAAAACGTAAGATTGGGCAAACCTAACGCCACTGATAAAGAAGTAGAGCTGGCTCTTTCTCTTGCTGGTTTTGATTTAGATTTAAAAACACTTCCCGATGGTATGGACACATTCGTTGGTGAAAGGGGAGTGAATTTATCTGGTGGACAAAAGCAAAGAGTAGCTATTGCTCGTGCACTGATTGCACAGCCAAAAATCCTTTTGCTTGATGATGCCTTCTCTTCTGTAGACACACAAACCGAGCAATCCATACTTTCAAATATTTTTTCAAATTTCCCAAATACTACAAAAATTATCATTTCGAATAGAATATCATCTGTTATGCACTGCGATAAGATTTTCTTAATTGATGATGGAAGGATTGTTGAAGAGGGAAATCACCACGGTCTTTTGTATCTAAATGGTATGTACCGTCGGCTTTATGAAATTCACCAGTTAAGCGATGAAATTGGAAAAGAAAATTGATTTTTCTTTAATTAAATGACACCCCCCTTGTTTCTTATGATTTAATTTTTTAAATTACGATGTTTTCTGGAGTTAATATGTTTTTGCTATTATTTTTTTCATTAGCTTTTCTTATTTATCAAGCTCATAGCCAACCAACTGAATACCTTCCTCGAGGAACTAAAAGTTACTTAGTGAACTACAATGCAATTAGAAACAACTACTCAATTTTGAAATTTGCTTACAAGAGATTTGCTTTTTTAGACGAAGCCTCGAAAGAAGAGATTAAATTTATTCGGAATTTCGACAAAAATTATCTAATCTTGTATTACAAGGATGTTGTTGCGCTTAATTACTATCTTCCAGAGTACAAGGAAATGAACTTGGAGGAAGATGCTTTTCTACATACATCCGAACCATCATGCCTTACAGTTGTATACGAGAATGGCTGGAAGTTTTATTGGATGCCAGACCGTAGATTTGAATTCGATACTAATGTTAATCTATCTTATCGGTTATATTATAGTTTTGATTCAGCTGGTACTTTCGCACGAGTTGATACAAATGTTAAAGAAACGGAATTGGCTGTGAGTTTGCCCAAGTCAGCAAGGTGGGTAAAAATTGCTACTG
>JBKBVP010000378.1:0-1763 GCA_046289495.1 Candidatus Kapaibacteriota bacterium
GCAAAATAAGATAATTATGCTGTAAAATTAATTTCGAGTAAAAACGTAATCATTTTTTTTTACCTTTACAATGATGGAGTATATTACTTGTTTCTGTGCATCCAGCAGTAAAGTCGACCAATATTATCTCGATTCTGCTTACGAGCTTGGTATGATCCTTGCTCGAAATAATAAAACTGTTATCTATGGTGGAGGTCGAATTGGTTTGATGGGACGTCTCGCTCAAGGTGTGCTCGACAACAATGGTAAAATAATTGGCGTTATTCCGAAGTTTATGCAGAAATATGAACTAGGACACAACGGTCTGACGAAACTTATAGAAGTGCAAACAATGCACGAACGAGAAGAGATAATGATTTCCAAATCTGAATGTATTGTTGCTCTCCCCGGTGGCTGTGGTACTTTTGCAGAACTTCTACAAGCAATCACCTGGAAAAGATTGAAGTTAATTCCAACCCCAATCATTATTGCTAATCTTAATAATTATTACCATCCGCTGATACAGCAGTTGGAAAAGGCAATCGATGAAAATTTTATGCGCAAAGAGCACAGTCGACTTTGGGATGTTGCCAATTCCGTGCCCGAAGTTTATGATATCATACGCTTTTACGACTCCCACAACGAGCAAATTCGTCTCTTCGATGTCCAACCTAATGTAACTTAAACATATAATTTTCGTTAATTTTGTTTTGGGTATTTCTGGTTTGGGTTGAAAGGAATTCCAAACAATCTATTTAAGCCGATATTTTTTTTAAGTGCTCTTTTGCTTATTGGTATTGGAGTTTATCTTCAGTTTGTTTCTATTTCGCTGCCAACCGACGAGAATTTTTTCTCCAATCCACCCTCAAGAATCTTAAACTTGGAGGCTATCGCTGGTTTTCATTTTTCAGGGAACAATTCAATATTTGATACAATTCCTGCTGGTAGTCTTATTGTTTCCATCAACAATATTGAATTGGGCGACACATTTCTGTTGAAAAGTTTAAAGAATTCTTTATCAGAACCCCTAAATGTAAAATTCTACGACAGGGTCAGGAATTTGCTTCGTTCAATGAATGTCGAAAAACAAGTTTTTTTCAACAGCAAGTTCGAGTATCTAAAATCTGCCGTTATTATTTTCTGGATAAAATCCAATGGAGCCAGCCAGAGATCGGGGCTTAAACCTGGAGATATTATCATTTCAATTAATGGGAGAACTTTCAACAATTCCGCCGAGGCAGACAACATTTTAATTAATGCGCCTTCCGAGAAGCCAATTCTTTATGAAATCCTTCGTGGTATAGACAAGCTGGAAGTAAAAGTATCCCTCACATCTTATAATGTAAGTTTTGATGCTGTTTGCCGCTACTTCGTAGCCGCTATTTATTTGTTCTTCTCTCTTCTTTTGGGTTTGAAGCATTCGGATTCCCTCCCCATACGACTTCTTTCCTTTGCGTTCCTTTTTATTTCTGTTGTTCTTTTGCTTGTCTACACCAGATTCGGAGAAAATTTGATTTTTAATAAAATTTGGCTGTACGTCGAGGCTTTTGCACTTTGTTTTTCTTTTGCATTTCTATCTCATTTTCTGCTGTATTTTCCTGTCGAGCAAATAAATTTACTTAAAAGAAAAGGTATCGTTGCATCTATTTACTCAATTGCATCTGTTCTATTTTTTGCAATTGTCCTTTCAATTGCTTTTAAGTCCAATATTTTAACAGAATTCCTTACAAATTTTTCTTTTCTCCCGATACTTGCCCACCGTCTGGCTTTATCCCTGTTTTTCA
>JBKBVP010000035.1:0-8710 GCA_046289495.1 Candidatus Kapaibacteriota bacterium
ACAAGATATGGGAAATTGTCTGAACAAGAATGTAACGATGATGGCGTAACAATTGATAGTGTAGTAATAGTTATGCTGCAAAAAATTAGTCAAAGATATCTGAATGATTGCACTATTCCTCCTTGCTCAGCTGGAACAATGGTACGATTTATCGTTGAATATCCCTTGTGCCATAGGCACTTTAACCATGCTTGGGTCGATGACAAAGGCAATAGGAAACACTTCTATTGGTGGGAAAGTTGCAACGTTGATTTCTATTGTCAACGGGTCCGAGACTGTTGTTATTTAAATAATGGGACACTTTCTTGTACTGAACTGATTCAGTCACAGGGCTCTCCGTTGAGTTGTCTGCAAGGATTAGTTCTGCCTCCACCGGGTTACACCTGGGATGAAGATTGGGAAACTGATTGTTATTATGACACGAGTTGTCAATAATTCTATGCGGGTGGTCCTTATGCCACCCGCGGTTTTTTGTAAAATGTTGTAGAAAATAAGGTGAAACAATATGAAAAAGTATTTTATCTATCTATTTGGAATATTCTTTTCGTTCAGCGTTCTTTATACGAACCCACCTTTTCAAATCGAAAGGTTGGGAACGGATTACAATGGTGTGGTTGAAGTTAACAACAGGATTATTGTTTATGGTAATCACGGGGTGTTGACTTATTCCGATGATTTTGGTCAGACGTGGAAGCAAATCAATTTGGGCGAATTTAACGATATTTTAAAAATACTGAAAGATGAAGACAATACTCTTTTTGCTCTTGCTCCCAAATCAATTCTCTTTAGCAAAGATGGGGGAAATAGTTGGACGCAGAAAACTATACTCAAAGACCAAACTATGCTTGATTTTGCTTTAGGAAACAACGCGATTTATTTTGTAACCCAAAATACTATTGGAGTTATAGACAAAGGTTTAGAGAGCGCACCACAAATTTTCCTTGAGTTCGATGAACTTACTTCTCTTTCAAAATGTGAACTGCTCCATAAATATCTTTTTGTAATTAATCTTAATTACTACATTTTTAGGGTCAACACCGATACGAAACAAATCGATACAATTGATGTACACAAAAAGATAAAGATGGATAACTATTATGTGGAAGTTGCAAATATAAAAGTAAGTGGTTCAGTTTTATATGCCCTTGTTGCAAACGGCTTATCTTCATCTTTTGTATCCGAATATATTGACATAAGGCATTTGGTCATCAAATCTACTGATTATGGAGCTACCTGGGAAGAAGTCACCAAGAATCTTCCTGTAACAAAGGATTTCCTGATTGAAGAAGATAGTAATGTTGCTACACTTGCTCCTATATACTTTAGCGAGAAAAATCCATATTTCGGGGTAAGTTTTGTGAGGGCAAAAGGGGTAGAGTTTGCAGAGTATATTCAAAGAGACACATCGGGTATTTGGTTCCCAATCTGGTATCCATATTCTCCATATTTCGATAGCCCAACAAGCAGATTTAAATATAGAATAAATAATATTGTAAGAATGCAAGATAATTCGATTGTAGCTGTTGGAAGAGATAAAATTATATTAGTCTCAAGAGATAATGGTAGTAGTTGGGAAATAAAAAGTTTTTTTAGGCCCTTATTGTTTTGGAATTACCGAAATAACCAACCCAAAATAAAATTAATGAACAAAGATACAATTGTTATTATAACGGACGTAGCACCCTATTGCTTTTATTCAACCGATGGGGGTGCCACGTTTTTGCCAATTTCTCACAAAGAAGCCTTGTTCATAGAACCATATTTGTCCTTTATGGGATTACCTTTTTACTTCACCCCCGGACCTTTCGGTTTGATTGCCTTCAAGCCAAAGCAAATGTCGAACTTAAGTGATACTTTGGTTTTCTTATACTCCAATGACCTTGGAAAATCCTTTTCGGTAATAGATTGCCCCATTGGATATGTAATTTACAATGACTCCATTCAGTTCTCGCTCCTCTTCAGTGGATTTCTAAACAAAGAAACTAATCAATTTTTGATCTCGTTGCTTGTTACCCCCAAGTATAATGAGTATTCTGGGCCAAAGTTTGTGCTTTGTCGATTTGACGACAAAATGCGACTTATCGATACAACTCTTTTTTATTTTTACTTAGATTATATCTACCCTTATTCCGATGGGCTAATACTATCTGATGGAACTTATCTGTATAAATCCCCTGATTATGGAAAAACTCTGGTTGCTTTACTAAAATACCCAAAAAGTACTTATTATCAAAACAAAAATGATTTCTTTTTGAATCAAGTACTTGGAACAGTAAAGGAAAAAGTTTTGATATTTGAATCGACCCCAATTAGCGGCAGATTGTTGAAGCTCGACGTTGCGACCAATTCTCTCGATTCGCTTTCTTTAGTACCATCCAAGCGTGTTCACTTGCTTACTTCCGACGATACAGTATTTATTTCAACAGAGAAAGGTATCTACATTTTCCCAGATATCGAAAATGCTTTTCAAAATTTTATTTTCGTTCCTCTGGAGAATATTACTTCTGAAATTATGTTCATTACTCAATCTACTTTGGCTGATTCCACAAATCTCGTACTAACTCTTGAATTCCCAAATTTACCCGCTGGTGGCATATCGCCTCCCACTCCATTTAATTTTGCCATAATGCGAAATAATTATTCATACCTACGAGTCGAGCCAGAAGTGGAGAAAGACTTCGTTTATCTTTTTGCTTTTCCGCCGTATCCAAATCCAGCCCGAGATTTGGTGAATGTTAGTGTATTTTGGGATTCCTCAGACCCAAATCGAAGTGTAATCATTGATTTGTTTGACTCCTATGGCCAAAAGTTAAATTTACCTTTTGAATTAAAAGAAGAAAGTCAAAATGCTCTTATTAGTGTAAACACTTCCTCATTAGCTTTGGGTGCATACTATATGAAAATTATTTATGGTTACAAAACAATAGTATTTCCTGTTCTTATAACGAAATGAAGAGTCGTCGATAAAACCTATGAAAAGAATTAACTCTCGAGATTGTTGCTTTGATAGAGGCACCCTGTATTGTTTCCTTTGGTTTTTGTTCGATATATTTTTCTGTTTAATTTGTGCTATTGAAGCCTTTTTAGTATTAGCTTAATCCAAAAAGATTTATAATTTAGTTTAAAAAATACTAGTCAAAATTATCAAGACTTTAAGTTAAATTTCTACTGATTGTGAATTGGTTTTTCAAATTTTACTGCATCAACTAATGAAAAAATAGAAACACCTTACCCTTTGGATGCTCTCAACAAGAAGAACACAAAGCTATTATCTTTGCGAGATTCTTCCTCCTGCCCTGCTGGATAGGACACGAAACGACACACCCTTGTTTCTGGGAACTGGGCAAGAAGCTACCGCCCTTTGCTCACCTACTGATGTCATTCGGAGCCCCGTTCCACAGAACCGTACGATGAATCCAAAAGAAGGCGCGGTGAAATGGATTCTTCGCTTCGCTCAGAACGACGCTCGCAGTTGTTTCTGGGAACTGGGCAAGAAGCTACTGCCCCTTGTTCACTGCTCCATCCCGTCCTTTGCAACGGGATTCGCCGCAGTGGTATGCCAGTTGCCTAAAAATCAAAAAAATTTTTTTTACTCTTGACATTTTAAAAATTTTTATTATTTTTGCTATTGATTATTTTGGATTAGTTAAAAATTTTATTTTGTTTAGTTAAAAATGTGTGGGTTGGGTGCGAGAAGATTTTCCGAAGCACTAAGACACACTGATTCATTCATTCATTCATTCATTCATTCATTCACATACGAATGCTCTTATGTAATTATTGTAATTCCCCATGGGATTGTATACCCGATAGAATTCCCCAAAATCATAGATTTATTCCATCCGATAAAGAAACTTTGTTCAAGTTGTCGTGGACCACCGGCAAAGTAAAAATGCCTGAAGATTTAGTTTATAGCGTTCATTGACATTTGTTGGTTTTTCGTAAAAAAATTATTTTTAAATTTGTTAAAAAAAGGAGAAAAATAAAATGAAAAGAATATACTTTGTTTTGGTGTTTGCTCTTCTTTTTGGCTTTGTGGGAATGAACAAAGGCAAAGCTGTTTGTCCAGATGGTTGGTTCGAGCATTGGAATAGAATAACATATACTTACGAGGTTGGTGGAGTAGTATTTTATTGCGATGTTTGGGTTAATTTTTGTTGTCGATGGAATCCCGAAACTCAACAAGTAGAAATAATCTTGAAGAACCTTGGAGCTACCAAGCCAGAATATACTGATTGTTTGGCGACAATATACCATACCCCTGGTCTATGGGAAGATTATGTAAATTCTTTATATAGAAAAGTTATCGCATTAGCCCAATCTGACCCAAATTGTTCTCCAGTGTGTCCACCCTGCGACCGACCCGCATTATTTTACGTATTAAAGGTTAATACCTGTATTTAGTGGGTAAGTAGACCAGTGCTTTTTACTTGGAATGGACACCCTGTCGAGTGGATTGATGAAATTCAAACCTGCGAGTCGGAGAACTACTGTTTATATACCTATGCTTGTTGCTCGGATTGGAATACATCACCTCCGGAAACGCATATCTGGTTGGTTTCTGTCCAAGAGTATGGAGCACCACAATGCCCTACAACGAGGCCACAAGTTCCACCGCCAGGGAAAGATTGGAATGAATCTTGGGAAACGGAATGCTTTGCAGAGCCTTGCCAGAGCCAATAAATATCTGGGGTGGGTAACCACCCCTTGTTTACTAAATTTTTGCTAAGTTTATGTGTAACAAATAAAGTGGAGAAAATATGAAAGCCTTTAAAACTCTTTTAGGTATCTTGTTTATTGTTTCCTTTTTCTCGGAGTGCTTTGCTAAACTCGATTTATTCGAGAATTTGGAGAAAAAGTTAATTCTTTACAACTATGTTGGTGTGGCATCCAATGGCTCTTCGATTCTTGTCTGGGGAAATACGGGTGAAGTTCTTCGCTCAATCGATGGAGGTAAGAACTGGGAACGAACAGTAATTTCAAATGATTGGAATTATTACATCGTAGGAATTGAGACCATTGGAAAAAAGTATATCGGGGTGCTTAATCAGAATTATGGTATTTTGTCGACCGACGATGGCGAATCGTGGAAATTGATTAATATTGGTGAAGATGAATTGATTTACAAGATATTCCGGTATCGAAATAATTTATATTATATGACCAAAAATAAATTCAAGGCATTCGACGAAAATTTCAACTTAGTAAAAGAGTTCAACTACACAATAGATACTAATTATTACGAGTTTGTTGTAACGAACAATACAATAGTCTATCCAAATAGTAATGGGGAAATTAAACTAATAAACATCGAAAATTCCCAGGAAACAACGCTGGATTTGAAGTCTGCAAATTTGTGCGACACGTGTTTTTTACCAACAAACTTCCTTGCCGATGAAAATGATTTTTACTTCTTGCACGATAAGAATTACTTTCGTTACAGATTCTTGACAGAGAGTTTTTCTTTGTTTGCAAGAACTATGAAAGCTACAAGGACAGCATTCACACTTTGGAATGGCACCCTATATCAGATAGTTGGGATATATTTGTCCGGGCTCGATTCGCTGTATTTCTATCGATTGTCGCTGAATAGAGAAAAAGTAAATACCAGTAGCTTCGATAGAAGGGTGATAGGTTCAGAGTTCACAAGTTTAAAGTTCATTACTGATAGTCTAATTATTGGGGTTGGTAAGAATAAATTGGTTTGCCTAAGCACAAATGGGGGAAAAACTTGGTCGGTTATATCTTTTGTGAATATGATGGTTAATCCTGGAAATTTATTTGTTTTCGATACGTTGAACCTTCGAGTTGTGGACTACTATCACAATTTTTACTATACAACGAATGGAGGCATAACCTGGTTGCCAACGCGTTGGTTCCCAAAAAAAGTCCTAGGAGTATATAATCCTTATCTGGCGAAGAAATTTTATTATTTCTTCGACCCTTTGAATGGAATTTCGGTGTATTCGAAATCGCTAACCCCCGACTCGAACATTATCTATACAACAGACGGAGGTGAAACTATTAATCTTGGATATAATAGCTCATTCAACTACCTTGAAGACATTTATTTTACACTTCCGAATGGTGACAAGTTACTTGTGTTTACTAATAATGCAATGGTTTCCTATGGTATATGGTTTATAGTTTGGGAAGTGGATAAAAATTTCAATTTCAGTAAAAAAGACTATTCACCTTATCGACAAATATATTATCCAGTAGTATCAAACAATCAAATTATAGCACCTTCGATATCACAACCGCCGGGCAAGACATTTGGGGATCCATTGTATTGGATAATCAAATCGAGCGATTGGGGCTTAACCTGGGATTCCATACTTGTAAATACTTTCGATAGTAGTTACTTACCACAATCATATGGTAATCCTATTTCAGACGGAGCATGGAGCCTCGACGGTAATGTTTATGTTACGTTCGATTACTATTATAGAAAAGATTCATCTTCTCCCCCAACTCCTTTTACGCTTCTTTATCATTTTGACCCTTTGACCAATGAACTTTCATTACTTGATTCAATTGGCAGCGGATTCCGACCTATCGCTATGTTTAAACTCCAAAATAAATATTATCTTTTGAAGAATAGGTTCGCTTTTCCGAGACCAATATTTAAACTAAATGTTTTCAATGAACCGAAAACAGTTCGGGAAGTCGATTTGTCTAGCGAGAGGATTTTTCCCACTGGTTTTGTCCGCTCTACAGTGGACCCAAATCTTGTTGTTGCTAATATTTGGGATACTCTGCGTTTTGGTTCGGGTTTTGTTTACTTGATGAAAGACAACTCATATTCAAGTGTCGAAGATGCCCAACTCGATGTTCGCTACTACACAACGCATTTTTATGCAACGCAACCATACCCATTGCCAGCGCGCAGTGTTGTCAAGAGCAAGATATACACAGACGGCAGTTTCAATTTGTGGGAAGCAATCGATGGAGTATATGACGTAATGGGGAACAAACTCGAGGGCAAGGAGCGGATAAGCATCCAGGAGTTGGGCAAAGCAAGTGCTTTGTTGACGTGGGAGTGTAGCGGGGTACCAACCGGTGTGTACTTTATTGTCGTGCGTCACAATTTTCGGGCAGAGCTCATTCCCGTGGTCGTCGAGTAGATATCATAGTGGGGCGGCATCCAGTGCCTGGGAAGTGATACATCTTTGCCCATAGGCGATAGGGATACACAATGCCGTCCCCCTACTTCTGGACCAAGGGATAGAAATAAACGTCGTCGATTATGATTTTGGAATTTATTGGTTCTACGTAGATGAACTCGGTAGGAGGAAGCTTTGTTTTACCTTGGTAAACTGTATCTATGCCAACAATGACGTGAACCATTTCACCCTCGTTTTGAATGAAAATTCTGCTTTGATACGAATTGTTTAATTTTATTGAATCAACGCTGGCAAGAAGCCTTTTGCCTTCGAATAATTTGCTACCCCAAGTTGTGTATTCGAAAACCAAACTCGGATAGCGATGGAAATCTTTGCCGGGAGCTCGAAAGTAAAAGCGAGCACCATCGCCATAAGGCACACGTAAGTAAAAATCTGCGTCCATAGTGTTTAAGCCCTGTGAATGTAACTTGACCATGTTTCCCGGGGCAATAATTACAGCATTTCCTTCGGCAATGATAGAGTCGTAGTTGCCAGTGCGTTCACCTAAAATTTGATGTTCGTAGTAGCAATTCAAGAGGAAGTACTCTGGGCTTTCTCCAATATATCCACGAAAATTGGGCGAAAGGAGCGGTATGCTCTCGCTACCTTGTGGAGCGCAGCAGGAGTAGAGAAATAGTAGAAACAAGCCGAAAAGCAAATACTTTCTCATCTTTTCCACTCCTCTTTATTGTATCGTATTTCCTCGGGTTGGAAAATCCTGTCGTTGATACCAATTGAGATACCGATGTAGTATCGAGAGAAAGAGTAGAAAGGTGTAAACTTGATTAAATCTTGTCGTAGGGGACTTTCGTAAAATCTTTTGTTATTTCCGTCGACGTAACCAAATGCGAGGGAGAAATTAAACGATTGACTGATTTTCAGATTTATGCGATTGCCGAAGTGGATAAATGTCGAGGGATAGTAGTTGTATTCAACAAAAGGCTCAATTGAAAGCTCGTCTGGCAATATCACTTGCCAATAGCCCAATCGAAATGGCAGAATTCCAATTCCAACATCCTCGAATCCAAAGACAAATAAGTTTAACAACGAGCTACCAAAATAGAAACCATTATTCAGTATAGGAATCGAAATCGCTGTTGGGAATAAACGAAAATGTATACCTTTTATAAGGGATTTTTCACTTTTGTCCAAGCTTATTTCAGAGTTTGTGTGTAGTAAGCTAAATTGGAATAGCCCAATATTCCAGGAGGAATGTTCGTGGTCTTTCCATTCTGTGTAAAGTTCGGGGACGATGTTCACAAAATCGAGGAAGGATATGCCAAATCCAATGTACGGGGTCGAGATAGTCTGGGTCTGTGCAATTGGTTTGTCATTAAGCGGCGAGCCTTTTAAGTTTTGACCTAATGCAAAGCCGGCATAGGCACGGAGGTTTAAACCACCAAGAGAACCAAGTTCGAGAGCCGTATTGAGGTTTATGTATTGAGAGGGGTACAAACCAAAGCCAAGGGATGGAGAGATTGCCAGGTAGGGGATTTTCTCCCAAAGAAAAAACCTTTTCTTAATGTACAAAGGAAAGATACTTG
>JBKBVP010000035.1:8720-8959 GCA_046289495.1 Candidatus Kapaibacteriota bacterium
ACTTGCGAGAGTATGGTATCTTATGTTGTCCTTGACAATACACTCCGCTAAACAAGTACCAAGCGTCCAATTTTTATCATCGCGGAACCAGCGTAGTCGCCATTCTCCAATACCGAAACGGTAGTACGCACCCGAGAATGTTTCGCCCTCGTAACCGTCTTGACCTGCTGGGTAATCATTTATATTCAAAAAGATTCCAAGCGGTCCAGTGCCAAGTTGGTCGGTTTGGCTTGTTTCAA
>JBKBVP010000379.1:0-1760 GCA_046289495.1 Candidatus Kapaibacteriota bacterium
TGGATTCTTTTACAGTTTATTTCGATTTGCTGGTATTTTTTACTTTTGGTTTAAAAAGAGGATTTTAAATACAGAGGAAGAAGCCACGATCGAAGATATCCAAGAAGTAGTAGAAACTGCTCACGAAGAAGGCACAATACAAACAGGTGAGTACAAAATATTTACAAATGTAATAAAATTTAATCAAGTCCCAGTAGCGGATGTAATGACCCCGAGAACGGTGATTTTCTCTTGCAATGCAGATATGACAGTCGAGGAAGCAATTAAACAACCAGAAATTAAGATATATTCTCGCTTTCCTATTTACGAAGGCAATTCTCTCGATGATAAAGTTGTTGGTTACGTTATGTCGAAAGATGTATTTCAAGCGGCTTTGAATAACAAAATGAATTCAAAGTTAAATGAATTTGCTCGCGATATATTTTTCATTCCAGAGAATGTTTCCTTAGATGATGCTCTCAACCAATTTCTTTCGAAAAGGCAACATATATCACTTGTTGTCGACGAATTCGGTGTAATCTAAGTTCTATTTAATTTGGTGTATTTAATTTAAAAAATACTGGGGTAAGAAATCATCTACGAGGCTGATAAATATATCTATTTGAGAGAAGTTGCAAAAAATAAACGACAGAATAGACTTCAACTGATACAAAGTTCCCAAACCACAACCCAAATAAACCCACAGTAATTTTTGTAATTTTGTATTTTAATTAAAAATTACAATGGAGAATTCAGTATATAACTCAACGGTCACAGCAAAAATACTTTTAACACCAGACTTAATGATACTAAGAGTAAAAACAGACGAGCCCCGCCCCAAGTTCGAAGCAGGCCAATTCACGCAAATTGGGTTGCTTGCAAAAGAAGCTCGTTCGCAAAATTCAATAATGATAACTGAAGAACTACCGCCTGATAAGCTGATTAAAAGACCTTACTCAATAGCCTCTGCAAACCACGAAACACAGAACTTTGAGTTTTACATCAGCCAGGTTAAGTCTGGCCAGCTCACCCCTCGCCTATTCAACCTGACTCCCGGAAGCAGAATGTGGGTCGATACAAAAATTCTTGGTCTTTTCAAATTAAACGATACCCCACCAGAATGTGATATAGTTATGGTTGCTACTGGTACTGGTCTGGCGCCATACATTAGTTTTCTACGCTCCCACATTTTAGAAAATCAACATAGAAAACTCGCTGTAATTCATGGGGCATCCTATCCGTGGGACCTTGGTTATTACAGCGAACTAACTTTTTTGAAATATACGTTCAAGAACTTTTACTACTTTCCGACCCTCGTGCATGCAGATAAAGAATGGTCGGGACTAAAAGGTTATATCGAGGAACACATTCAAAGTGGATTGTTGGAGAGAGAAGCTGGTATTGAAATAAATCCCGAGAAAACGCATTTCTTTTTGTGCGGTAACCCGAAGATGGTCGAAAGTGTTTCTTCAATCCTTAAAAATCAAGGCTATACAAGACATACTCGTTTAAAACCCGGGTCGCTTCATGTGGAAGAGTGGTAAGCTCCTAATTGTTTCCTTAATTTTACTCTCCAGCTGCATCATAGTAAAAGTAAGAGTCCCAGACGAGGAATTTTCTAAAGAATTCACTTTGTTACCCAAAACATCCATACCCATTAGTGATGAATCAATTCGCTCGGACAGAGGCGACATGATAGCATTCTTGCCCGTTGGGTGGCATTTAATTGATACTGAGAACAAAGAACCATCCAATATATTTGCCATAGCCGTCAACCCAGA
>JBKBVP010000380.1:0-1752 GCA_046289495.1 Candidatus Kapaibacteriota bacterium
CCATTTTAAGGCGTAAAATAATTTAAATTAAGGGAACCAATTGATTTACAATGTTCAGATAAATTTACACCTCAATGCTTGTTGGATGCTTAACTGTAAACACTTCACTTTGGGAGAAACAAATGAATTCAAATTGCCATTCTGCAATCAATTATTGTTTTGAAAACTAAGTAAGCACGATAGTAATGATGAAACAGTCACTTAAATCAGCTATAAATTCCTATGCTCTTGTTTTAAAAAGGAAGACCTGTTTTTGGCTGTGATAAATTTTATTGAACAAAAACTATCTTCGATAAATTACGATTTAATCTAAAAAGTGAACGAAAAGACCATCTTTAAGTTTTGGCTCGAACCAAGTTGATTTTGGGGGCATTATCTTACCAGCATCAGCTATAGAAAGTAGCTCGCTTATCGAAGTTGGGAACATAGCAAAAGCTAAGCTCCACTCGCCAGAGTTCACTTTTCGTTCAAGTTCTTCAAAACCACGAATGCCTCCAACAAAGTCGATGCGTTTCGAGGTTCTTGGGTCGTCGATGCCAAAAATAGGTGATAAAACGTGTTTTTGTAAGATAAAAACATCTAATTTTTCTACTGGGTCGTCTGTTGCACAAAACTCTGGTCTAAAGAGCAGTTTATACCAATGTCCTTTGTAATACATACCAACTTCGCCCTTATTCCTTGGCTTAAACCTATCTGGTGTCTTTTCGACAAAGGAAACTTGCGACAATTTTTCGAAGAATTCAGTTTCGGACAGATTATTTAGATCTTTAATTAAGCGATTATAATCCATAATCATAAGGTGACTTGCTGGGAAAAGTACGGCAAGGAAAAAGTTATATTCCTCTTCACCACGGTGATTAGGGTTAGATAGTTGTCGTTCTCTCCCAACGATGGCTGCAGCAGCGGAACGGTGGTGTCCATCGGCAACATAAAAGTAATCAATTTCGTTCATTACATCTTGGATTTTTTGTATAATCTCTTTTTCTGTAATAACCCATACTCTTTGTCGAACGTTATCTTCGGAGACAAAATCGTAAACAGGGACGTTTGTTATGATGTTGTTCACAATTTCGTTTATTTTTAAATTGTCTCGATATGTCAGGAAAATAGGACCGGTATGTGCGTTAGTTATTCGCACGTGATAACATCTGTCTTCCTCTTTGTCTTTTCTAGTTTTTTCATGTTTTTTAATTTTGTCATTCCAATAGTCATCTACTGAAGCACAGCCAACCAAACCAATTTGGGTTCTATCGTTCATCGTTTGAGCCCAAACGTAGAAATATGGTTCTAAGTCTTGAAACAGAATACCTTCGGAGATAAAGCGCATTAAATTTTCACGTCCTTTTTCATAAACTTTTGGGTCATATAAGTCGATTGAAGGGTCAAGGTCGATTTCGGGTTTACCCACGTGCAAGAAAGAAAGTGGATTATCCTTTGCTTCCAATCGTGCCTCTTCGGAGGTGAGTACATCATATGGCTTTGCTGCTACTTTTGGGGCAAATTCTGGTTTAGGTCTGTATGCTCGAAATGGCTTAAAGGTCGGCATAAATCCCCCCAAAGATTAATTAAATTTTGACAATGCTTCTACTACTTTTTGCGCTATTTCAACTCCAACACGTTCTTGCGCTTCGATAGTGGAGGCACCAATGTGAGGAGTTACAGAAACTCTTGGGTGGTTTATTAAATCTTTTTGAGATTCTGATGGTGGCTCATTTTCAAATACGTCTATCCCAGCTGCAAGAACCTTTCCGC
>JBKBVP010000381.1:0-1745 GCA_046289495.1 Candidatus Kapaibacteriota bacterium
GGCAAACATTGAACGACCCGGCAAGCCCATATCATAATCAAGTCATACCGAATTTAAATGGCGACCCAAATGGTGCTGATTCGCCAGGTTTGAGCGAAAAGGCTAAGATGTTCTTAAGAGGTGGGACAACTTCTGGTATTGGTCAAAATGATGCATTTCAAGGACATCGTCATAGCATCAATACTGATGGAGCACGTAAACGAACTTATGCGTTCTTAACTTATGATTGGGCTCTTGGTAATTATTCGCCATTGGCAAATATAACTGTAGGGGACCCCATTTCGGATGGGACAAATGGAACACCACGAACTGCTGATGAAACACGACCAAAGAATATGAGTATTGTTTGGATCATTAGAGTTAAATAAAATTTGATTTATGTGGAGCAATTATTTTCGAGAATTAGTATGAAAAGGATATTATTTGTTATGTTTTTTACTTTTTTCGGCATTGTAACTACGTATTCACAATTTTTTTTAAATCAGAATGTTACTGTTTCTTTAGGCAACAACGTTTTAGTTTACATCGATACGGACTTGGAATTATCCACGGGAAGTAATATGACTCAAAGCGGTACTGGCACAATTTATATTACTGGAAATTGGACAAATAACGGTGGTACTTTCAACCCTGGTTCCGGTGTTGTAAATATCATTGGAACTGGGAATTCAACGATTTCTGGTTCATCTTCGACTACATTTTATGATTTAATCATAAATAAAAATTCCACCTTGCAATTTGTAACTCTTGGTAATAACGTAAATATTTCAAATGATTTGAGAGTACTAAATGGCACCCTTGATTTACAAACATATTCTATCAACGCTCTTGCTGGTAGTAATGGAACTTTCGAGCTTACAGCCAATGCTCGCTTGTTTGTTGGCGGGACGAACGACCTTTCGACAACAATTAACAATTATTCGAGTTACACTATCAACACTTCGAGTATAATTAATTTCAACGGCGCTAATCAAACATTTACAAATAAACCAACGAATCTGACACAAAACTTTACCACAAATACTGGTGGGCTTGGAACTGTTTGGCTTTCGAATACTGGCACAAAATTTGCCAATTCGCCATTGCTAATCCGAGGCAATTTGATTGTATACACAGGTGTTACATTGCAGAACGCTCTTGGTGTCGATGCTCTCGCTGTTCGTGGAAGCATCATCAATAATGCCTCTATTCTCAATGAAGGTGTTATTGAAATAGGTACCGAGCCATAAATTTAGGTATTTATACTTATTGAGACTTTACAAGATATAAAATAAATTTGCAGTATATTAAGGAGGTTTTATGAGATTAGTTTTTAAGTTATTTTCAACAAATCAGTCATGTTCAACAAAAAAGGAGTCTAAAATGTTTTCAAACAACAAGAGACTTGGCTCTGCTCTTGCTTTCGTTCTTCTACTTGCGTTTGGCTATGTTGAGATTTTGGCGCAGAATTTCACAAACAATTCGGGCGGGACTTATCAAGTCGGCACTAGCGGCGGTACTATTCGTATGCGTTCGAGCGGTGGAAGATTTGATGGCACAGCTCCCTATGGAACATCTTCCAATCCCGTGCCTGGGACAGTCATTTGGTATTGCTCCAGCAATATGAATGTTGGTGGACTTTATCAAAGCGGCAACTATCAACCTACTTACTACACAAATCTCGGTACTGATCTTGCTGGCGTCAAAACATTTCTCGAGGATGTCTTCATTTCTGGAACGTATCAACCCCAAGGCGGTAATCGTGA
>JBKBVP010000382.1:0-1731 GCA_046289495.1 Candidatus Kapaibacteriota bacterium
GAAAGATTATCTTTAATAATTTTTTTCCACACTTGTTTTATTGAATCATCATCGGCAAGGGAAAGAAGGACCTTTGCGTGTCCAATAGAGATTTCTCCTTTCCGAAGACTATCTTGTACTGGAATAGGAAGCTTCAGAAGGCGAATTAAATTTGTAATTGTAGAACGGTCTTTTCCAACTCTCTTGGCAATTTCTTCTTGGGTCAAATTGAACTCTTCGCTTAATTTTTTTAAACCGTTAGCTAAGTCGATTGGGTTTAGGTCTTCGCGCTGAATATTTTCGATTAAAGCAATTTCTAACATCTTATAATCTTCGTCGACTTTGATAATGAAAGCTGGAATTTTACTCAAGCCAGCTTTGATAGCAGCGCGAATTCTTCGTTCACCAGAGATTAGCTGATATCCATCGTCGATTTTTCTTAGTGTTATCGGTTGAATTACTCCATTGATTTTGATCGACTCTGCTAATTCCTCTATGTTTTGCTCAGCGAAATCCTTTCGTGGTTGGTAAGGGTTGAATCGAATTTGCGAAATCTCAACTTCTTTGAAAATTTCGCTTAAATATTCCGAAACTTGTGTTCTTTCTTCGCTGGAAAGAATACTTCCAGGTATTAGCGAACTTAGCCCCTTACCGAGTCCAAATTGTTTCTTCTTCTCAGCCATGTTGTTCCTGCTTGTTGTTCCTTTCGAGAATTTCTCTAGCAAGTTCAAGATAGTTTCTACTACCAATACTTGTTGGATCGTAAAGAATTATGGGTTTGCCATGACTTGGTGCTTCCGACAATCTTACATTACGATTTATTACAGTTTTAAAAGCTTTATTGCCAAATAAATTACATATTTCTTGAGCAACTTGGTTGGATAGTCTTAATCTTGAATCAAACATCGTTAACAAAACACCTTCGATATTAAGTCCGGGATTCAAGCTTTTACGTACCATATGAATTGTGTTGAGCAATTTACTCAAACCTTCAAGTGCATAATACTCACATTGTACAGGTATAATAACGCTATCGGCAGAGGTTAATGCATTTATTGTAAGAAGACCTAAAGATGGTGGACAATCTATAAAAATAAAATCAAATTTATCTCTTGCGCTTTGTATTTTGCTTTTAAGGATTTTCTCCCTATCATCGAAGCCGACTAATTCAATTTCTGCACCAACAAGATTAATATTTGATGGTATAATCTTTAAGTTTTGAATCTCTGTCTCCAATATAGCTTCTTCTAATGTCGATGTTCCTATCAATACTTCGTAAATTGTTTCTTTGATTTGAGTTTGAGAAAAACCGAAGCCATTTGTTGCATTGCCTTGTGGGTCTATGTCTATAAGAAGGACTTTTAAACCTTTTGTTGCCAAAGATGCAGATAGATTGATAGCTGTTGTTGTCTTACCAACTCCTCCTTTTTGATTAGCTATTGTAATGATTTTCCCCATGTCATGTTTGCTTTGAGTGCAAAAAATAAAATAACAACGCATTTAAAACTATTGAGTGGTCTATTTTACCAGTTCTTATTAGCTTTTCTAAATCCTCTGCACTTGTAAGAACGACTTCTATGACTTCGTTTGTATCAAAATTTGGTTCAAATCGCTTTTCTACATTTGTCCACAAATAAGTATAACAGGTGTTGGTTTGAAACGCGGGATTTGGGCGGACTTTGCCTAAAAGAATTGGTTCATCATTCGACCAAAAACCAGTTTCCTCTTTACATTCTCTTTTGGCAGCTTCTA
>JBKBVP010000383.1:0-1724 GCA_046289495.1 Candidatus Kapaibacteriota bacterium
CAACTTTGCCCGACCGAACGACTACTGGTTTCATACTCGAACCGCCAGCGGTAGCCATTGCGTCTTGCGAATGTCTGGTGGCAAATCACCAACGAAAGAGATAATAGAAAAAGCAGCACAGATTGCCGCATACTTCTCTAAAGCAAGAAATTCAGACTACGTGCCAGTATCGTATACGCAGAGGAAATTTGTCCGCAAAGCAAAGAGAGGAGAAACAGGAAGCGCAGTATTAATTAGAGAGGACGTAATATTTGTAGAGCCAAAGAAACCAGAAGCAATAGAATTTGAGCAAAATTTTAAAAATGAGACCTAACTTCTCGTACAAAATCTTTTTCGAGTTGGAATATGAACCTACGTGTTTTTCTGTAACGTACAAAGCCAATCGATATGGTGAGAATAGCAATGGGGATTAAGAAGAAACCAATCAGTTGGAACCAAAAGGTGCTGAAAAACTGCAATATTGTCAATCCAGCTACAAAAGTAGCAAGAGCTGATCTTTGGTAAGCAAGGAAGGTGCGTTCGTTTGCAAGCATAGAACGAATTGCAGCGAGTTGGTCATTTAGATTCAGTTCCTTTTCTACAAATCGTTTAAATAAATCGTCTGTAAGTAAAGATAGACGAAAGAATCTTAACATATAAAACTTTTGATTAAATTAAACTTTTTTGTAAATTAGTTTAACGTTGTGTTAATTTAAATATTTTTACATGGAAAAGAAATCCTCAATAGTGAAAAGAACAGCTGAAGAATGGCTTGAATTTGGAGATGAGGCATTCAACAAAGGTGATTATGAAACCGCTTTTCAATATTACAAGAATGCTTTAAATGAAAATGCCACCTCGCCATTTGCATATTTTAAAGCAGGCAACGCACTTACTATGCTAAAGAGATGGAACGAGGCAATTAAATATTTCGTTGGGACTATCACACTCGACCCAACTTTTTCATTTGCTTATTACAAAAAAGGACATTGCCATTTAGAGCTGTTACAAATAAACGAAGCTATAAAAGAGTTTACTATTGCTGTGGAAATTAATCCCAATTTTGCACTTGCATACTATCGGCGTGGATATTGTCTTTATTTGGCAAAAAAATTTGAGGAAGCCATCGCAGACTTTTCGAAAGCTATCGAACTGAACCCATCTCATGCTGAACCTTACATTTATCGTGGGAACTGCTACTTCCATCTCGGTAATTATGATTTAGCTATCAGTGATTACGACAAAGCAATCGAGCTCGACCCAGACAACCCAAAAGTCTTTATTTCACGCGGAGTAGTTAATATCAAATTAGCAAATTTTAAAGAAGCAATTGGGGATTTCACCCTTGCAATTTCAATAGACCAAAATAATTACTTAGCATACAATTACAGAGGGTTTTGTTTGAACCAACTTAAACAATTTGATTTGGCAATCGAAGATTTTCTTAGAGTCATAGAGTTGAAAAGCAATTTTGTTGACGCTTACAACAATATTGGCATTTCGTACGTCGGATTGAAAAAATACGACAAGGCACTTGAATACTTCGACAAAGCAACTGAAATAAATCCCAAATCTGCAACGATTTATTTCAACCGTGGAAACGCAAATCTTCATCTAAAAAACTATGTAGAAGCAATTATAGACTACGATAAAGCTTTGACTATCGAACCAAACTATGCCTATGCTTATTACGGAAGAGGAAATGCAAACTTTGCTCTCGAGCAATATCGAGATGCATTGAGAGA
>JBKBVP010000384.1:0-1721 GCA_046289495.1 Candidatus Kapaibacteriota bacterium
GAGAGTAGCAATGGCACAACTATTAAACACGGGCACAATATAAAATTTGAACTTAAAAACTCTTCTCTCCTCATATCAAATCTTTTGGAACCGAGCCCTTGGAAATTGTCCTTCTTCTATGGAAATAATTCAAAAAAATGGGTTACCGATGTACAAGGTTACAAACAAATAAGATTTAAAGACATTTACCCACAAATCGACCTGGTCTTGAAGTTCGAAATGGAAAGCCCCCGGTATGATTTTGTAATCAAGCCTGGCGGTAGTCCCAAAGATATAATCATTCAAGTTAGTGGAGCATACTCCGTCTCCACCGACGGAGCGACGTTAAAATACCAAACACGATTTGGAGAAGTCGTAAACACTAATCTTTATGCATATCAAGAGGTAAATGGCACAATAGTGCAAATACCTTGTCGATTTATCCAAAAGGATGAAACACATTTTTCGTTTGATATAGGCAACTACGATAAAAGTAAAGAACTTATTATCGACCCAATAGTTATGATGAGTTACTTCGGCGGCTCTATTAATGACAGAATTATTGCATTAAAGGAAGTATCCACTGGTATATTATTAGCTGTTGGATGGACAGAGTCGCTAAACTTCCCCACAACTGTGGGTGCATACGATAACTCCTACAATGACCATCGAGACGCTTTCATATGCAAATTCGATTTGCAAGGCGCCAACAGAACCCTTGTTTATGGAACATTCTTTGGTGGAGCCGGGACAGATTATCCCACAGGACTATCTATTGATGAAAACGACAATGTATATATTGGTGGCACTACAAACTCCACAGATTTTCCACTCAACAATCCTATAAACAACGCAAATAATGGTGGCTATGATGCTTTTGTTACCAAATTCAGCCCCGAGCTAAATTCCATTGTTTACTCAACTTACATCGGGGGTAACAAGGACGATATTTCCACTACTTCACAACTTGGTCCGGATAAGGGTTTTTATGTCTGTGGCTACACAGAATCCACCAACCTGCCCGCAACTGGTGGTGCAATACAAACTAAATTAAAAGGAAGAAAAGATATTTTTATAATTAAACTTTCCCCTTCTGGACAATTAATCGATTATTGTACATACATCGGTGGGGGAGACGACGATATTCCCTACGCAATGGCAATAAGTGAAGTTGGCTATATTTTTATCACTGGCGCAACTCGATCTGACGATTTCCCAATGGCTCCAAATCGAACACAAGGAGGAACAATAGTTACTGAATCTCCATATGATAGAACATTCAACGGTGGATGGGATGCATTCGCAATTAAGCTATTAGGCGACGGTGGCAAACTGGATTTCTCTACATACTTCGGCGGTACTGCCGACGATTTTGGAACCGCTGTTGCTTATACATCAGACCAGAAAATTATCTTCGCTGGTTTAACTTACAAAGAAACAACAAATCCAAGTTTTCCAATATCACAGAATGCCTATCAAACGACTCATAAAGGTGGTGTAGAGATATTTATTGCTGGTCTCTCCAACATCATAACTTCTACTGGCGTTTGGGGTTTAACATATAAACGCCAAGACCTTGATTTTTCAACTTTTTTAGGTGGCTCTAGTAATGAGTACCCAACTTCATTACTGCTGTCTGGGAAACTCCTTCACATTTTTGGTCACTCGAATTCCACCAACTTCCCAGTTGTAAATAATCCCGGAGGCAAAAAAATTGGGAAATACGATATATTTTACGTTCA
>JBKBVP010000385.1:0-1718 GCA_046289495.1 Candidatus Kapaibacteriota bacterium
TGGCTGCCCAGGTATCATCAATTGGATGTTGAAGTAAAAACGTATGATGAAAAGAGCGAGAACCTACATAATTAATTAACATCAATTCCATTAGCGGCAGAAAACGAATAGCTAACAAAGTAGAAAAAACAAAAGAAATCCAAAGCACACCAAAGATAGTATAAGACACTTTAATGGTCGTGGCAAAGCTCCTATTCCACACCTGAACAAACAGATACATCGACGGAAGCAACCAAACAAAAAGCACTAAACCAAGTAAAATATTTACTTTATTCAATGGAAGCTCATTTTGAATGAGAAGGTAGAATAAAGTTTGAACCAATGTAGAAAAAAGCAAACCAGAGAAAAAGCTAACACTTATATCTTTTTTTTCTGCAAGCTGAAAGAATTCCCAAAGCGCAAGATTTGCTAATAGAAGAACAACTAAGAAAAAAACAATACCCCCAAGAAAGACAACGGCAATTGTCAAAGGTATACCAACGATAGCAACCAGAACCCTTTTTTTCAATTCACTCATGAAAAGAAATTAAGTGATATTTTTTAAAACCTACTCAATTTTCTCCCAATAAATAGTCCTTCGAAGTTCATTAATCCAATCGAGGTAAAGTTTATTTTGTTTAAAGGCAGTGCAAATCTGCTCGAGTTCACGATAATCAGTTTGTGGGGATGGTCGATGTGGTGGTATGGTTCTTTTTTTCAATACGATATGATAAGACTCTACGGGATGAGTTTTGTAGAGCACAGGCAAGCTCACTTGCCCATCATCCAAAGAATCGACTATGGAACGAATATTTTCTGGTAAGTCCTTTGCAGGAAAACGACCAAGAAAGCCACCAGCACTACGAGTTTCAGCTTCATCGGAGTATTTTTTGGCGAGTTCTTCGAAAGATATGCCTTGATAAAACAGATTTCGCAAGGAATCTAAAAAATTCTTCGTTCTTTGTATTTCAAATTCCGAAGGTGTTATTTTGAAGAGAATATGGCGAACAAGAATAGAGTCCTTTGATTTAGCAAGAACTTGCGCAATATGGAAACCCAACGGCGTTTCAATCGGGGGAGAAATTTCGCGAACTTGCAAATTAAAAACTACTTGTTCAAACTCGGGGAAGAATTTGCCACGTGGCACCCATCCAAGTTCACCATCTGAATCTTTGGTGGAATAATCATCACTGTAAAGTTTAACATACTTAGAAAAGTTGCCAGTTTGAACAATAGAGTCCCGAACATTTTTTGCAAGCTCAAATTTTTTTCTGCGCATTTCCTCCGAGGGAACAAAACTTCGTACTATATGATACAATTCCACCTGCTCGGGAATAGTTGGTAAAGAATCTTGATATTGCTCGTAGAAATCCAAAATCTCTCTCTCGCTTACCTTTACAGCACCAAATTTCTTTTCTTTAATTTTTTCTACAAGTAGAAATTTCTTTATTTCATCTCGGAATTCTGCTTTCAGCCGTGAAATGGACATTCCATAAATGTCCTCGATTCTTTTCTCCGAGCCATAATATTGCACAAGCGCTTGCAATCGAAACTCCCACTGTTTATCTATCTCTTCATCGGATACAGTTATTGAATCTTCCTTTGCTTTTACCAACACCAACTTCTCATTGATTAATTGCTCCAAAATTTTATTTTGTAAAACAGGGTCGTGGGGGTTTTATGTTGTATATTGTTGGGCCACTAAATTTGCGTGTGGGGGTAAATAGGGGTTAAGTATA
>JBKBVP010000386.1:0-1708 GCA_046289495.1 Candidatus Kapaibacteriota bacterium
ATCCGGTTCATTTTAAAACCAATAATTTAAAAAATCAAAATTAACAAATTAAAACAAAACCAATTTACTTGATTTTGCTACCATTGTTCTGAATTTTGTTTTAATTAAATTTAAATTTGTAATTTAGAAAGCCTAAAAAATAAATATAGGTATAATATATGAAGAAAATACTTTTTTTATCATCAACTTTTTTACTCCTATTGTCTTATGTGCTTACATCCCAAAATCAGAATATTTCCAAAGCAGAGATAAAAACTTCTGCTGTCTGCGAAATGTGCAAAGAGCGCATCGAAAAAGGTTTAAAGAAGAAAGAGGGGATTATCTCACTTAACTTAGATGTAGATACGAAAATTTTGAGTTTAGAATACGACTCTACAAAAATCACTCTCGATGAAATTAGAAAGAGTATAACTAAATTAGGCTATGATGCAGACGATTTAAAAAGAGACCCTAAAGCTTACAAAAAGCTACCAAAGTGTTGTAGAATCGATGGTTAGTTTATTTTAGACATTCCAGTACTATTTCAGATAAATCTTTTATCTGAACAAAATCATCTTGATTTTTGGATTTTAAGCCATCTTGGAGCATTGTCGTGCAAAAAGGACAATTGGAAGCAATAATTCTTGCATTAGTAGCAAGCAACTTTTCTATACGTTCGATATTCACCCTTTTACCCTGTGTTTCCTCCAAAAACATCATTCCCCCTCCAGCGCCACAACAGAGACCCCTGTCCTTGCTTCTCCTCACTTCAACAAAATTTGCATCAAAAGTAGTTTGCAATATTTCCCTTGGATAGTCATATATATTGTTATATCTTCCCAAGTAGCAAGAATCATGATATGTTGCCAATACATTAAATTTATTTTTCATATTAATTCTTTTTTCTTCGAGCAATGAAGTGATAAATTGAGTATGATGAATAACTTCAGCATGAAAACCATAATCAGGATATTCATTTTTTAAGATATTGTAGCAATGAGGACATATTGTTAGAATCTTTTTAACATTATATTTTGAAAACGTGTCTATATTTGTTTTAATAAGATAATCTGCCAAATATTCATTACCTGTTCGTCGTGCAACATCACCATTGCATACTTCTTCCGTTCCTAAAATCGCAAAATTTACGTTTGCCTTTTTCAAAATCTGAACGAAAGCGCGTGATATCTTTTTTGCGCGTTCGTCGAAACTTCCAGCGCAACCGACCCAAAAGAGGTATTCAAAGTTTGGATGCTCGGCTGCAATCTTGACGTCCAAATCCCTCGCCCAATCGGCTCTTTCGGCTGATGGAAATTGCCAAGGGGCAAAATTATTCTCCAAACTGGAAAAGACATTTTGAAGTAATTGGGGAAATTTTGCTTCCATTAGAACTTGGGAGCGGCGCATCTCCAAAATCGGATGCAAATGCTCGATATTAATTGGACACTCCATCATACAAGCCCCGCAAGTCGTACACTGCCAAAGTGCTTCCCAATTCTGATAGTCACCAATAAATTTTCTTTCAACAATCTCCCGTTCCTTCTGTGGTAAATTTTTCTCTCCACTGTTCTGAATTCTAAGTAATAGAGTTCCCTTTTCGTAAGCACGCTTTCGAATCTGGATGATTATTTGCCTTGGACTTAATACCTTTCCGGTTATGTTTGCAGGACAAACACTATCGCAACGCCCACAGTGGGTGCAACTAAAACCATCATGAACGCTCTTCCAA
>JBKBVP010000387.1:0-1706 GCA_046289495.1 Candidatus Kapaibacteriota bacterium
GGTACGATTGGAGAAAGTTTTACTCCAAATATTGTTGCCAACTATATAACAGCATTCTCCGAGATTTTACCCCACGGAACAATTGTCATTGGTTATGATGGAAGACCATCTGGAAAATGGATAGAAAACATTGTTGTTGGGACTCTCTTATCATTAAATAGACAAGTATTATTAGCTGGAATAGTACCAACTCCAACTATTCAAGTCTTAGTCGAAGAAATGAATGCTGTCGGTGGAATCTCCATTACTGCCTCTCACAATCCAGAACAATGGAACGGTTTAAAGTTTATTAATTCAGATGGAACCTTTTTTAATAAGTACCAAAATCAGAAGCTTTTTGAATTTGTAGACAACACAAGTTTTAAATTTCCTAATTCTAACGTCTCAACTTCCAAACTAATTGAAAATCCCAATCGTTATCATTTGAATAAAATTTTTCAGCTTCCTCTTTTTAGAGAAACTGATTTATCCGATAAAATTAAATCGAAAAAATTCAAAGTTGTCTTTGATGCAGATAATGCATCAGGTTCCGAAATCATCCCCACCCTACTCGAGGAACTCGGATGCGAGGTAATTAAAGTAAACTGTAATAAAACTGGGATTTTCATTCATCCCCCAGAGCCACTTCCACAAAATATTTTAGACGTTGCAAACATTGTAAGAAACACAAAAGCCGACATTGGATTTGTGGTCGACCCAGATGCAGACAGGTTAGTTCTGATCGATGAATCAGGAAATCCAGTTTTGGAGGAAATGACAATTGCACTCGCTATTCATGCGGTTGGAGAATCTTTGGAATATTTCTATCCAAAGGGTAATAAAGTAGTTATCAATTACTCAACAACAAAGGTATGTGAACACGTCGCAAAAATGTTTGGCTTAGACATACACCGTGCACCCGTTGGCGAAATAAATGTTGTAACAAAAATGAAAGAATTAGATGCTGTTGTAGGTGGTGAAGGAAGTGGTGGAGTTATTCTACCTCAATGTCACTACGGTAGAGACGCACTTGTTGGCATCACGCTAATTCTCTCCTTATTGTCAAAATTAGATAAACCTTTATCAAAAATATTAGAAAAGTATCCAAAAACACTAATGAGTAAATTCCAAGTCGAGATCGATGAAGAATTTGATGAAAAAATCGAGGAATTAATTAATCATTTTGGAATAAATCTTCTGGACGTTAACACAGAAGATGGATTTAGATTTGAATCTGATTTTGGGTGGATACACATTCGAAAATCTAATACAGAACCGATTGCACGCATAATCTTCGAAGTTACCAATGAAAACAACATTCACAATATTTACAATGTTATTAGTAAACTCTTTCGGGTGGTAAAATGTTGAAAGTCTCAATACTTACAATTGGAGATGAAATTCTTATTGGTCAAATCATCAACACAAACGCAGCTTGGATCTCTCAGAAATGCTTACAGGCAGGGGCAACTGTTATAGAGCATAGAGTTGTTGGCGACAATGAAAACGCCATAATTGTTGCTATCGATGAATTACTAAAAAACTCTGATGTTCTTTTACTCACTGGTGGCTTGGGTCCTACAAGTGATGACCTAACCAAGCCAATTTTGACAAAATACTTCAATGATACATTAATCTTTGACAATAACGTTCTCGAATGGGTCAAAGAGTTTTTCTCCAAAAGAGGAATCCAAGAGATTTCCGAAAGGAACAAAAATTTGGCCTAC
>JBKBVP010000388.1:0-1705 GCA_046289495.1 Candidatus Kapaibacteriota bacterium
CATTATTTATGTGTAAAGAAGTTTTTTCCTTGTTAGTTTTTTTCAATAAGGTAACCGATATTAGTAAGTTCAAAATAGAAATGATGAAACTTCCCAAGAAAACGAACCTCCAACCGAACTGCTTGGTATAATTTGAAAAAACTAAGGCAAGCATAAAAGCTAGATTATTGATAATAAGATAAATTGACCATACGTTTCTTTTGTCAAATTGTGAAAGTACTCCTTGCAGCGAGGGTTTGAAACCCCCACTCCCAATGCCAATCAAAATAACCGAAAAAAGTAAAATTGAAATTGATTGGCATAGGAAAAGAGACAAATAACCCAAACAAATCAATACAATACTGAAGAATATTGCTTTTTCTTGTGAAATTCTATCGGCTATTACGCCTACGAAAATCGGGGTTACATTTTGGACTAATGCCCAAGTAAAAAAAATCCACCCTTTGACCTCTTGACCTAAACCTAAGGCATCCTCGATACCTTTTTGTGAAATATAAATAGGCATTTGGATAAGAACATTAAAGTATGAAAGTCTTTCCAAATATTGAAGCAATAATGCAGATGAAAGGTTGAAGGGCTTTATAGTACTCATTGAGAATCGGATTTAAATCCCCACCTTTTGAAAAATATAGTCCACATTTTTGAATATTTCCTCATAAGTGAATAATTGCTCTATTTCCTCCTTGCAGAGATACTTTTGAAGCTCATCATTTTCCAAAAGTACATCTTTGAACTCTCTTTTACTTTCCCAAGCTTTTAAAGATGAGGTTTGTACAATTTTATAAGCCATTTGTCTTTTTACTCCTTTTCGCATAATTGCCAATAGCAGTTTTTGTGAGTAAATCAACCCTTTTGTTATTGCAAGGTTCTTTTGCATATTTTCGGGATAGATAATTAGTTTTTCCAATAGTTCTATAGTTTTGGATAGAATGTAATATAACGAAATCGTAGCATCTGGGAAAATTACTCTTTCTACACTACTATGAGAAATGTCTCTCTCGTGCCAAAGCGTGTTATTTTCGATTGCTGGGATGACAAATGAACGGATAAGTCTGGCTTGACCGCAGATGTTTTCGCTTGTAATAGGATTTCTTTTGTGTGGCATTGCAGAGCTACCCTTTTGCTCGGGCGAAAAAAATTCTTCGGCTTCCAATACCTCTGTTCTTTGCAGATGTCGAATCTCTGTTGCGATTTTCTCGAGCATAGAGGCAATTATGGCTAGAGTCGAAATAAAGTTAGCATGCCTATCTCTTTGAATTACTTGTGTTGAAATTGGGGAAGGTTTTAGATTCAGTCTAGAGCAAACATATTCCTCCACGAAAGGAGGTAGATGGGCATAGGTTCCGACAGCACCACTAATTTTACCATACGAAATTTCTTCTATTGCATATTCCAGCCGTCTAATATTGCGCTTTGTTTCGTCGAACCACAAAGCAAATTTCATCCCAAAAGTAATTGGTTCAGCATGAACCCCATGTGAGCGACCGATGCAAGGTATGTATTTGTACTCGTGTGCTTTCCTTTTAAGTACTTCTGCCAGCTGATTAAGTCTTTCTAAAATTAAATTTCCAGCTTGTTGGCATTGCACAGCAAGGCAAGTATCGAGAACGTCGCTCGAAGTCATACCGAAATGCAAATACTGAGCATATTCACCAATGTTTTCTTCAACATTTGTTAAAAAGGCAATAACGTCGTGTTTGGTTTT
>JBKBVP010000036.1:0-8948 GCA_046289495.1 Candidatus Kapaibacteriota bacterium
ATTTAAATGTATGCAATCCACTGGATTCACCTGTAATGGAGATGTGTGGTACAATGTTGTTTGGGTTCACTTTTTGGTCGAACTTTATAATTATTGGGGTCTCGATGGAATGTAAATCTGTGTTGGGTTTGGGGTATACGTAAACTAAACTTTGTGCGGAACATAGATAAGTAGTTAGAATGAAAATTGCAACTAAGATTGCCATAGTATCACCAAATTTGTTATTCAAATAATTTAATAACAGGGTATTTGGTTGAATAGTTACATTTTGGTTGTATAATGTACACATAGTGTTTCTAAAACTTAATCAGCCACAAATTATTAAAAGATAGAAAAGAAAATGTAATTCTAATCTTGAAAGTTAAGTAACAGTATCAATGAATTTTTTGTAAGAATTTATGGAATGGAAATGTAATTGGTATAACTACAAAGATTGGCTTTTGGTAAGTTAAAAATAACAACGGATAAGGAGTCTACTCAAACAAGACCATTTTTTATTGCATAGTGGGTGAGCTCTGCATTGTTTTTCATTTTCATTTTTTCCAAAATGCGTATTCGGTATGTACTAACTGTATTTGAGCTTAATTGCAATTCCTCGGCAATTTGTTTTATTGTTTTTCCAGAGGCAATCATGCATAGTACTTGAAATTCCCTATCGGAGAGTGATTCGTGAAGAGGTAACGAGCTTGTCTCCTCTATCTTCTGAGCAAGAATTTCGGCTAAATTTTCTGATACGTATTTTCTGCCCATCGCAACTCTGTGTATTGCTTCGATAAGTTCCTCGGGCTCGCATTCTTTGTTTAAATATCCTGCTGCTCCAGCTTTCAGCAACCGAACTGCGTATTGGTCTTCGGGATAAACAGTAAATATAAGGACTGGAAGCTTGGGTTTAATTCGTTTAATGTCTTTTAATGTTTCGAGCCCATCTTTGCCGGGCATCGATATGTCCAAAAGTACGACGTCGTAGTTCCCTTCTTGGATTTTTTCAATCAACTCGAACCCACTACTTGCCTCCCCAGTCACTCGTAAGTTCGGGTCGGATTCAATAATTTGTTTCAAACCAGTTCGAACAACAGCATGGTCATCTGCAATGATTATCCTTATCATATCTAATTTATTGGTATTGTTAATGTTACAGTTGTTCCAATATTAGACACACCCGAGATGTTCAATTTCCCATTGACAGAGTTTGCTCTTTCTTTCATACCTGTAATGCCCAAAGAACGCTTGGAGGAAAGGTCCTCGGCTCTTATCCCCTTTCCATTATCAGAAACCGTCAGCAGCAAATTTGATTCGACCACCTCTAAATTGATATCTACTCGTGTGGCATTTGCGTGTCGAGCAATATTTGTCAAGATTTCTTGAAAAATGCGAAACACAACGATGGATTTGGCTTCGTCCAATTGTATTTCTTGTTTTGGCAAGTTTAGCCGACACCTTATTGCAGTTTGCTTTTGAAATTCTTTTGCTTGCCATTCGATTGCAGCGACTATTCCAAAATGGTCGAGTATACTTGGTCGTAATTGGGAGGATATAGAGCGTACCTTCCTTATCGTTGTCTCAATCATCTCTATAAGTTTTGTAAGTCTCTCTTGTAGTATATCTTCTCGTAGGAACTTCTTCTTCAATATCCACGACATTTCGAGCTTCATAGCAGTAAGTAAATGTCCCAATTCATCGTGTATCTCAAAAGCTAACTTCTTTTTCTCAACTTCGCGCAACGACTCGAAGTATAATGCTAAGTTTCTCATCTCCTCCTGCGATGATTTCAATTGTTCGAGTATTTTTTTCTGTTCATTTATGTCTACAACAAAGCATTCAACAAATCGAATTTTTCCCCTCTCATCCACGAAGTTCTCGAAAATCCCTTTTACCCAAACTGATTCGTTTCTATTATCGATACGAAAATCGATTTCTTTAGCAAAGTTTGGAAAATGAAATGCATCATAGAGGACCTCTTGTATCTTAAACTTATCCTCTTCGAAAATTATATCTTGAAACTTTGGCAATTCATTTGCTTGATTTTTTTCGTACAAAGATTTGATTGGCTCAAATTTGCCAAACGAGTCGATTATATTATAATTAACATCAATTACAAATGATGCAAATCTTATATTCTTTTCAATTTTGTCTAATTTCCCCTTATAAATTTCAAGTTCTCTTTTGATTTCCTCAAATTCTGAAACATTGCTGAATAACAGCAATAAATTTTTTTTCTCGGTTAGATCTAAATTTTGGATGAGTACTTTGTATCTTTCTTTTCTTCCATCCGCAGTTAAATGGTCTATATATGTTGAAAAATTTTCATTCCCCTTTATTTGTTCTTTTAATAATTTGTTGAGAAATTCATTGTTCCGACTCAATATCTTCTTTGCCAAGCTGCTCTGATAGATGGTTCTATTTAAGCTATCATTAATGATTGCCCCCGAATTTAGATTTTCCAAAATTGTTTCCAAGAATTTCTTCTCATTGGGTTGAAAATTATCCCCGAGAGCAGAAATGGTGATATCTTTGCAAACGAGTAAATAAATACCCTCTTGGTTTTGAATTTGATAAAGAAAGCAATCTACTGGTGCGGTGCTACCTAATTTGTCGTACATTTCAGCTTGAAAAGCCAAATTTTTCTCGTTAAGCGTGCTCAAAATTAATTTTTCGAACTCCTCCTGGTTCTTAAAATTTAATATTTCTTTAACGCTTAAAAATCGATTTTTTCCATCGGTAATTTTGAACCTTTTCAACGCATAACTATTTGCAAATTTGATTGTAAAGTCGCTCGTTAGCAAAAAAATTGCAAATGGTAATTTTTCGATTATAGCTTCGGTAAAATCATTGCTTCTAAGTATGTTTTCGTTTTGTATTGAACTCTGCCTTTGAGTTTCTACTATCTTTTGCACAGAGTTTAAAACAAATTTACGACCGTCGACGATGATAGGTTGTGAAATCACATTTGTGGTTTCAAATCCCACTGGCAAAGTCTTTACTGCAACATTACTTTGGTTTAATGATTTATTGACGAATGATTTTCCAGCAGGGCAGTTTGAACAAACAAGCGACGATTTGAAAAGTGCTTCATAGCATTTCTTGCCAAAAGGACTTGATGCAATTTCCTTAAATGCTGGATTGCACCAGATTAAATCAAATTCTTCGTTAATTAAATACATTGGTATTGGAGAGTCTGTGAAACTAATCAAAGAGGTAAAGTTATTCCCCAATTTGTTTTCATTGTCATGGGATTTATGTGCGAATTTTTTGAATATATTAAACATTTTCAATTTGATAACTCATTAATAGTAAACAAATTATTTTAAATTTTATTGTTTAAGAGACTATCTCGACTTCTGGTTCAAGGAATAAATTAAATTTTTCGTATACATCTTGTTGAATTTTTTTTGCAAATTCTAATATCTCCATGCCCTTGTTTACACCATAATTTATTATGACGAGAGCGTGCTTATCGTAGGTTCCGACATTCCCAATTCTTCTGCCTTTCCAGCCAGTCATTTCTATTAACCAACCAGCAGGGATTTTATACCCTCCATCCTCGACTTGATGATTGGGTACATCTGGAAATATAGATTTGAGAAGTTTCAATTGCTCTTCGCCTACAACTGGATTCTTAAAGAATGAGCCAGCATTCGGGTATTTACCAATGTCTGGTAGCTTCGACTGGCGTAGTCTTACTACTTGGTCGAACACATATTTGGGGTCTGGCTTGATAAAAGGAAATTTTGTTGCAATTTGCTTTAATTCATTGTAAGAGAGATTTACCTTTGGTCTTTTCGACAACTTAAAGACAGCAGAAGTTATTATGAAATTGTCTTTCAATATGGTCTTGAAGATAGATGTTCGATATTTTAAATGACATTCTTCGCTTGCAAGTGTTGTGAATTCCCCAAAATTGACATCGATACCACGAACTGAATGTAGAAAATGTTTCAATTCCACACCATAAGCACCAATATTTTGCACCACAGCGCCCCCAATTGTTCCGGGAATTAGAGCAAGATTTTCTATTCCATAATACTTATTGCGCAATGAAATTTCGACAAATTTGTGCCAATTCTCTCCAGCTGCAACTTCAATAAACACCTGTTCATCGGTTGATTCTAATATTTTAATACCTTTATTTGAAAGATTAACAACGAGACCATCGAAATCATCGAGAAATAGTACATTTGAACCACCACCCAAAAAGAATCGATTGCTTCGTTGGAAGACTTGTGTTTCCAACAAGGAGAGCAACTGAAATTCGTTTTTTATTTCGCAAAAATACTTAGCTTTTGCATCAACAGCAAATGTGTTTCTCTCTTTTAATGAAATGTTTTCGAAAATTGTCACCATAAAGGACAATTTACAAAATAATCTTGAATTGCGACGTTGGATTTTAATTGATCTAACCCAATGACTTCCTCTCGAGAATCATCCTCAATACAATTTTGTTACTTTCTATCGTCAATGAATTTACAAATATTGAATAAGGTAGAAACTATGGTCGACTTAAACTCTGCATACGAAGCCGAGCTTTACTTAAAATTTTTACAAAATCCAAAGAGTGTATCGCATGAATGGCAGGAATACTTCCAAAAAAAGTATAGCGGAAAGAATAGCATAACATTTGCCCCAGAAGTGGAGACTCATCTTGAAAAAGTGAATAAAGATTACAATTATCCAGTATTTAAAATAGAGGATATTCGTAGTAGCAAAGAGGATGAGCTCGTAACAATAAGTTCGGTCCAAGAAAGAATTTCCGATAATATGGAGACAAGTCTCTCGGTGCCAACTGCTACGAGCGTGCGCACTATTCCTGTGAAAGTATTAGATGAGAACCGCAGGTTAATCAATAAATACCTGGAAAAATTTAAACTTAATAAAATTACTTTTACACATCTAATTACTTGGGCAATAGTTAGGGCATTGAAGAAATACCCACACTTAAATGACGCCTTCGTTCGAGTCGATGGTAAAAGCCATAGGTTGCGAAGAAGGTCGGTGAATTTAGGTTTTGCAGTGGACCTTATTCGTAACGATGGTTCTCGTATGCTTATGGTCCCTAATATAAAAGGAGTAGAAAGCCTGCGCTTTGATGAATTTGTTCGGAAATACGACGACTTAATTGCCCGCACTCGCACTGGCAAAGTTACCTTGGATGAATTGCGAAATACTACCATTTCCATCACCAATCCTGGAATGATTGGTACTACGATGTCCAATCCAAGACTGATGCTTGGCCAGTCGATGATTGTTGCAATCGGGACGATTGGTTATCCTTCGGAATTCAAAGCTGTCAAACCAGAGGTTTTAACAAGCTTCGCAATTTCCAAAATCGTTACTATTACTAATACATATGACCATAGAATTATTCAAGGGGCAGAATCCGCAGAATTTCTTTCCTACATACAAGAACTTTTGCTTGGATCCGAGCAATTTTATGATTCTATTTTTGCAACTCTAAAAATTCCATTTGAGCCAGTGAGGTGGGAGGTGGACACAACTCCAGTGAACAAATTTGGTAAAATCGACGAAGAAGAAATAATCGAAAAAAGTGCTCACGTTGAACTGATGATAAATGCCTATCGAGTGCGTGGCCACCTACTTGCTTCTACTAATCCTCTGGGATATGCCACATTCTACTATCCCGAGCTCGACCCAGCATATTATGGTTTTACAATATGGGACCTGGACCGAATCTTCCACGCCGAAGACTTGTGGGAAAAAAATAATCTACCACTACGCGAGATAATCGAGAGACTGAGAGATACTTATTGTGGCACCCTTGGTTTCGAATTTATGCACATACAAGACCCCGAGAAAAAAGAGTGGGTCAAAAGAAGATTGGAGCTCGAGGGCTTCCAAGAATTTTCCACATCCGAGCGGGTGCATTTCCTCAAAAAATTGATTCAAGCAGAAGAATTCGAAAATTTTCTTCATACAAAATACATCGGGCACAAGCGATTCTCTCTCGAAGGTGGCGAATCCGCTATTGTTTTAATCGATAAGATATTCCAACTTGCAGCAAACGAAAAGCTCGATGGTATTGTTGTTGGTATGGCACACCGAGGTCGTTTGAATCTAATTGCCAATGAGATTGGTCAAGCAGTAGAAGATATTCTAAAAGAGTTTGAGGACGACGTCGACCAAAATTCTTTTTGGGGTGGTGGCGATGTGAAGTATCATCTCGGAGCAGAGGGTTACTATACCTCCCCAGAAGGAAATAGTATTTCTGTGGTACTTTCTCCAAATCCAAGTCACTTGGAATTTGTAAACCCAGTCGTCGAAGGTATCGTGCGAGCACTCGAGGACAATCTTGACGACGAAACTCATTCCTCTATACTGCCAATTCTCATACACGGTGATTCTGCTTTTGCTGGTCAAGGCGTAGTTGCAGAAACATTAAATCTGTCTCAACTTCACGGCTACAGAACAGGTGGCACAATTCATATTGTGATTAACAACCAGCTTGGGTTCACAACCCCAGCCACAGAAGCCCGCTCGTCTTACTATGCAACAGACATCGCCAAAGGAATCCAAGTACCTATAATTCATGTCAACGGCAACGACCCAGAAGCAGTCGCAAAAGCTGGAATTTTTGCATTCGAATACAGACAAAAGTTCCATTCCGACGTAGTAATCGATTTGATTTGTTACAGAAAATATGGGCATAATGAAGCCGATGAACCCTCTTACACCCAACCATTACTTTATAAGAAGATTCGTTCATTACCAACAATTAGTGAGATCTATCGAGAGCAACTTATACGCCAGGGAATAATCCGCGATGAACTCGCCTTACAATTTACAAGAGAATACCAAAAGAAATTGCAAGATGCTTTTATCAATCTTAAAAGTAACAAAAACTATCAACCCACACCCGAAAAAATTGAAGCCTACAGCGCAGAGATCTCTCCACCCACCCAAGTAACCTATGATATTTTGAAGAAAGTTGCTCTCGCATCGGTTACCTTTCCGACCAACTTTCATCTAAATCCTAAACTTCAGGTTCTTTTCAACAAAAAGCGAAAACTTTTCGAACAGACCGACTTTTCAATTGATTGGGCTTTTGCCGAAACTTTAGCTTTTGGTTCAGTTCTTTTAGATGGTTTCAATGTACGCTTGTCTGGACAAGATTCCCGGCGCGGCACCTTCAGCCAGAGGCACTCCGTTTTAATTGATTATGAGACCGAAGAAGAATACATCCCTTTAAATCACATAGAGGAACAACAAGGGAAATTACTTATTTTCGATAGCCCATTATCAGAAACAGCAGTTCTCGGTTTTGAGTATGGCTACAGTCTCTCCGCCCAAAAAAGTTTAGTTCTTTGGGAAGCACAATTTGGAGACTTTGCAAATGTTGCTCAACCAATGATAGACCAATTCATCGCCGCTGGTGAGAAAAAGTGGGGCAAGACCTCGAATCTCGTACTGCTTTTACCTCATAGTTACGATGGACAAGGTCCAGAGCATTCGAGTGCTCGAATGGAGCGTTTTCTCCAGCTCTGCGCCGAGGATAATATGATTGTTGCCAACTTAACAACACCTTCTAATTACTTCCACATACTTCGAAGGCAAATGTTCCTACGCAAACCATTGGTTATTTTTACACCTAAGAGTATGCTCCGCCATCCTATGGCAGTCTCCCCAATTTCCTATTTCACAAATGGTAGCTTTGTCCAAATTTATGACGATGCTCTTCCCAATCCCGAAAAAGTTGAAAAAATTATTTTGCTTACTGGTAAAGTCTATTGGGATTTGATTTCCTATATCAATCAAAAACAAGTTGGTCGGGACAATTTTGCCATAGTTCGTGTCGAGCAACTTTATCCTTTGGATAAGGACTTACTTCTTTCATTAATCGATAAGTACTCGAAGGCTAAAAAAATTGTATGGTTCCAAGAGGAACCACAAAATATGGGAGCTTGGTGTTACATTTTCGAGAGTCTTGCAGATTTTTTGCCTCGGCGTTTAAAACTTAATTACATCGGGAGAGCCAAAAACGCCTCTCCAGCTACAGGTTCATTTGCAAAGCATAATTTGGAACAAGAGGAGATAATAGAAAATCTGTTAAGATTTTAAATTGTTAAATTAGTTGGTAAACGAAGTAGAAAAGTTGTACCCTCTTCGGAAGAGCTCTTCACTTCGATTGTACCATTTAGTGTTTCAACAGCTTTTTTGACTAAACTTAACCCCAAGCCAAAACCTTTTGTCTTGCCGACGTTCTTACCTCTGAAGAAGGGCTTGAATATGTTTATAATATCCTCTGGGGAAATGACTTCTCCAAAGTTATTAATAGATGCAATAAGCCAATTATCTTGATATTCTACATTTATAGTGATTGGACTACCAGGAGGACTGTATCTAAAAGAATTAGTAATCAAGTTGTTGAAAATTAGGTTTAAAAGAATTTCATCCATCTCGATTTCAAAATCCGAGGCAATATTGATTGATATTGGGTTTTTGTTTTCAAAGAGAGCCTGCAGTTTGTTTACTATGTCTTCGAGGAAATCTTTAATGTACATCTTTCGTGGGGTTATGAAGAAATTATCGCTTGTTAGTTGCTCCAAATGCATAGCATTTTCAATCAACTTTTTTATCGTTTGTGCAGAATTTCTGATAATTTCGAACTGTTTTTCTTTTTCAATAATTGGCAAACTATCGCCAAACCTTTGCAACAAATCGACTGCAAGCGTAATTGCAGTCAAAGGCGACATCAGTTCGTGATTAACAATTGAGATAAATCGGTTCTTGAGGCTAAATAATTCTTGCTCTTTTTGTACAAAGCTAATTATTTTGCGATTTGCTTCCTCCAGACTTGAAATATCGGAGATAATGAGATAGAATAATGGTTCAATGCTCAAAAAATGGAGATAATTTATAATTGTTAAAGTTTCCAATTTTCTCCCATTAGGAAGTTCAAAGCTGAATTCAAATTCTTGTGGGGTGTTTGTCTCTTT
>JBKBVP010000003.1:0-20221 GCA_046289495.1 Candidatus Kapaibacteriota bacterium
GGAAACATTTGAGCAAATTCCCCTCGATATGGAGCTTGTAGGCAAAGCCGTCGATTATCTAACTGAAAATATGGAAGTGCAGTTGGCTTTCGTCGATGGACAGCCAATCGGAGTGGAGCTCCCGCCACATGTAAATCTACGCGTTGTCCAAACGGAACCCGGCGTACGAGGAGATACTGCAACGAATGTCCTAAAGCCTGCTGTTTTAGAAAGTGGTGTAACAATCCAAGTTCCGATTTTCATTAACGAGGGTGACTTGGTACGGGTCGATACTCGCACTGGCGAATATGTCGAACGCATTAAAGAATCATAATTTTTGAATAGATATGGATTTAAATTACCTTAGGAAAATACTTAAAATCTTCGACCAAAGCTCCTTGACAGAATTAACAATTGAAGAAGATGGCTTAAAGATTTCTTTGGCTCGCAAGATTAGCGCCCCACAAGAAAACATTCCATCGGTGTCGAGTTTTCAATTGGAGGGAACAAAGCCTATTACTTCAATACAAGCACCGATTCTGGAGAGAAATGAACTGAATATAAAAGAACAGATTCCAACCGAAACTCCATCGGTGACCTTACATAAAATTAACTCACCTATTGTCGGCACTTTCTACCGAGCCCCCTCGCCCGAAGCAGAACCATTCGTAGAGGTTGGCTCTCACGTAACCCCTGGGCAAACACTTTGCATCGTCGAAGCTATGAAAGTTATGAACGAGATTGAAAGTGATATTTCCGGCACCATCGTTGAAATACTTGTCGAAAATGGCAAACCGGTGGAATATAACCAAACCTTGATGTTAATCAAGCCGGATTAAGACAATTTTATGTTCAATAAAATATTAATTGCTAATCGTGGTGAAATTGCTCTTCGGATTATTCGTGCTTGCAAGGAATTGGGTGTAAGGACCGTTGTCGTCTACTCCGAAGCAGATAAATATTCGCTACCTGTAAAATTCGCCGACGAAGCTGTTTGTATTGGTCCACCATCTCCATCGAGAAGTTATTTATACATTCCAGCAATAATTTCTGCTGCACAAGTAACCAACGTTGATGCAATTCATCCGGGCTATGGTTTTCTGGCGGAAAATGCTACTTTCGCCGAAATTTGCGAAGCCTCCGGTTTTGTCTTCATTGGGCCCAAACCAGAATCCATCTCCCGTATGGGTAATAAATCTGTAGCAAAAGAGACGATGCAGAAGGCTGGGGTACCGGTCATTCCAGGAAGCAATGGCATTGTGCAAACGCTTGAGGAGGCGCTCGCCATAGCCGAAGATATTGGCTATCCAATCATCATCAAAGCCTCTGCTGGTGGTGGTGGACGCGGTATGCGTGTCGTTCGCGATAAAGATGAATTGATTAAATCTTTTAGTGTTGCAAAGGCAGAGGCTGGAAGTTTCTTCGGTAGCACCGATGTCTATATCGAAAAACTCGTGGGCAAATCTCGGCACATCGAAATCCAAGTGCTTGGCGATAAATATGGAAACGTAATACATTTGAACGAGCGCGAGTGTTCACTTCAACGCCGACACCAGAAACTAATCGAGGAGGCGCCCTCGCCGATTGTAACTCCAGAATTGAGAAGCAAGATGGGTGAGGCTGCTATCAAAGGTGCAAAAGCTGTAGATTACATAGGTCCTGGAACAATTGAGTTCCTCGTCGATTATGAGTTGAATTTTTACTTTATGGAAATGAACACAAGAATTCAAGTCGAGCATCCAGTTACAGAGGAGTCCTTGTGTGTGGATTTGATTAAAGAACAAATACGAATCGCCTCTGGCGAGAAATTAAGTTTAGCTATTTCAAACCCAAAATTTCACGCAATTGAGTGCCGTATTATAGCCGAGGACCCATATAATGACTTCCGCCCGACTCCGGGTAAAATCACAAGCTTGCATTTTCCCGGTGGGCATGGGGTGCGGGTCGATTCTCATGTCTATCAGGAATATGTTGTACCTTCCTACTACGATTCCCTTCTGGCTAAGTTAATCACTTGGGGGCAAACCCGTGAAGAAGCAATCTCCAAGATGAAAAGAGCTCTCGAGGAATTTGTTATCGAAGGTGTTTCCTCCACTATCCCCTTTCATTTAAAGATGATGAGCAACCCCGACTTCTTGGCAGGGAATATCGACACAAAGTATCTTGAGCGTGTCGATTGGAAGAATCTCTAAGCCCTCTTCTTTTGTAATACTTACAATTTAAACATCCCAACTTATCCTGCAATTTGCCAGGCGTCTCTGGCTGTTGCTTTCTCGCCATGGTATTTTCTTGATTTTATTTCTATTATCAACAAAAGAAATACAGAACAATCTTTGTTAAAAGTTGCAATTTTACAATGATGTTAAATTAGTTATGCCTAATTGGATTGTAACATATGAATTTTTTGGAGTACATAAAGTCTTGCGAGAGCAGTTTAGCAGATGATTGGTTTAAATGGATTGTTGAAAGCTACCCAGAACCATCGAGAAATTATTTTATTAAGAAGGAAAATGCATTTACAAATCCCGTTGGATATAATTTAAATCAGAGCCTTCGTATACTCCTTGAAAATATTTGTAATGGTAGTATTGAATCAAAGGAATTCGAGGATGCTTTGACAATGATTTTGAAAATACGCTCCGCGCAGAGTATAGACCCTTGGCAAACTGTTAATTTCTTTGAATATCTTTGGATTAGATACATCGAGGAGAGCAAAGAACTCGGGAACGATAAACAAATTTTAAATTCAATTCCCTACTATCACAAATTACTTGCAAAAAGTTTAAGTAAGTTCATAGAAATACAACAGCTTATTGCCGAAATACAAAAAAACGAGATTAGGAATCAATATGGGAAGATACTTGAAAGACTAAACCAAAGGTACTCTTTATTGAAAGACGAAAACAATCAGAATAAATAGAGGGTGTTGGTTATGGGATTAGGGATTTCTATACTAACTTTTTTGCTTATACTTGCCGTGGGTTGGATAGCTGGGATCATCCCCTTTTTAAAAGTGTTTTTAATGACAATCCTCCCCTACATTGCTTTGGCAGTGTTTATCATAGGGCTAATCATTAGGATTTTACGATGGGGGCGTTCCCCTGTTCCTTTCCGAATAACGACAACTTGTGGTCAGGAGAAGTCCTTACCCTGGATACGACAAAACAAGTTAGACAACCCAAGCTCTTCTTTGGGGACATTTGGTAGAATGTTGCTCGAAATCTTATTCTTTCGTTCGCTTTTTCGCAATACAAGAGCAGAGTTCAAAGACGAGCGTCTTATCTACTCTGTAGACAAATGGCTTTGGTTCTTTAGTTTGGCATTTCATTGGTCTTTCTTGATTATTTTTCTCAGGCATTTTCGATTTTTCACCGAGCCAACTCCAGGCTTTGTCGGTTTCCTTCAAAATATAGATGGCTTCTTTCAAGTAGGATTGCCGATAATCTATGTTACCGATGTACTAATCCTTTCGGGATTAACTTTTCTTTTCTTACGTAGAATATTCAATAGCAAAGTACGCATAATCTCGCTTCCATCGGATTACTTCCCCTTGCTTCTTATCTTGGGTATTGCAGTAACCGGGGTTTTGCTTCGTTACTTTTTCAAGACAGACCTCGTTGCTGTAAAGGAGTTCACCGTCTCTGTTCTATCGTTTCAAACAATTAATCCAGAATTAATTAATAAACTCAGCCCCTTGTTTACGATTCATTTCATTTTTGTTTGCACCTTGCTAATTTATTTTCCGATGAGCAAATTAGTGCATCTTGGTGGAGTATTTCTCTCGCCGACGAGAAATTTGGCAAACAACAACAGAATGAAAAGGCACATCAATCCCTGGAATTACGATGTGCCTGTGCATACATACGAGGAGTATGAAGAGGAGTTTCGAGAGAAAATGATTGCAGCAGGTATTCCAGTAGAAAAGGAGGATTAGTATGTCGAGTAAAATCAAGCCAGAGGATTTGATTCAAACAATTAACCTTCAACCTAAGTATCGAAATTGGATGGATGTCCCTGTAGAGTTCCGACGGGGTACATTCAATTATGCAGGCAGCGAAGAGGCTTTAATATACCTCGACCAACCAAACCCACGAAAATGGCAAGTGACCGACCCAGATTGGAAATTACCCGAGGGCTGGCAGGAAATTATTCTCGAAGGACTTCGAGAGCGATTGGAAAAGTACCGTTCTTTGAAAATTTTTATGGATATCTGCGTGCGGTGCGGAGCTTGTGCAGATAAATGCCACTTCTTTCTTGGCTCTGGCGACCCCAAGAACATGCCAGTTCTTCGTGCGGAACTTTTACGCTCCGTGTATCGAAGGGAGTTCACAACCGCTGGCAAACTAATGGGGCGTATGGTTGGTGCTCGCCAGCTTACTTTCGATGTCCTTAAAGAATGGTTCTACTACTTTTATCAATGTACACAGTGCCGTAGATGCTCTGTTTTCTGCCCTTATGGCATAGACACTGCCGAAATAACTTTTCTCTCTCGCGAGCTTATGAATTTAATTGGCGTCAATATCGATTGGATTATGACCCCAGTGAAAAATTCTTATCGAACAGGCAATCACCTCGGTGTTCAACCCCACGGAATGAAAGATAGCTTGGAGATGGCTGCTGCAGATATCGAGGAAATTACCGGTATACACATAGATGTCCCTATTAATAAGAAAGGGGCAGAAATACTCTTTGTAACTCCATCGGCCGACTACTTTGCTACACCTCATTATTACACACTTATGGGCTATCTAATGCTCTTCCACGAAATTGGCTTGGACTATACTTTCAGCACTTATGCTTCCGAAGGAGGCAACTTTGGCTCCTTTGTTTCTCACGACTTAATGAAAAGATTAAACAACAAGATATATGCAGAAGCAAAGAGGCTGGGCGTAAAATGGATTCTTGGTGGGGAGTGTGGACATATGTGGCGTGTAATACATCAATATATGGACACAATGAATGGTCCAGCAGATTTTCTCGAAATTCCTCGCTCGCCAATCACAGGGACCGTATTCGAAAATGCAAAGTCGACCAAAATGGTTCATATATGTGAATTCACTGCAGATTTGATTTACCACAACAAAATCAAACTCGACCCAACGAGAAATGACCATTGGCATGCTACTTTCCACGATTCTTGCAACCCATCGCGCGGGATGGGACTGCTCGAGGAGCCCCGATACATAATTAAAAATGTGATGAGAAAATTCACTGAAATGCCCGACAACACAATTCGAGAGCAGACGTTCTGTTGTGGTAGTGGCTCTGGAATTGGAACAGATGAAAACTTCGAAATGCGTATGCGAGGGGGATTCCCAAGAGCAAACGCAGCTAAATTTGTTCGTGATAAATATGGTGTTAATATCTGTCTGTGCATTTGTGCCATAGACAAGGCAAATCTCCCACCTTTGTTTGAGTTTTGGGTTCCTGGTCTCGAAGTTGGCGGTGTACACGAAATGGTTGGCAATGCTCTTGTTATGACCGGAGAGAAGCCGCGAGAAGTAGACCTTCGTTTGAATCCTTTGAACAATGTGGAGGAGAAATTATGAAACTTTACGATGGCTGGAAAATTATCCTTGGCTTGATTATCTTTGTTGCTTTCTTTACTTTGCCGGTTTGGTTGAATTTGACTTCTGCCGAAAGCAAGGTTAAACCCAAGCTGGTCTATCCCGAAGATGCAAAGGAATGCGTAGAAGCAAAAGATTACATGAACCATTTTCATATGGATTTGTTGAATCGTTGGCGCGACAGTGTTGTAAGAATGAATGCGAGATATGTAGTTCGTAACGGTAATGTACTAACACATAATGGCAAGAAATTGGAAATGAGCTTGACGCTTACATGTTTAAAATGTCATACCAGCAAGAAAGATTTCTGCGACCAATGTCACAATTACTTGGATGTCCGACCATATTGCTGGGATTGTCACATAGAACCAAAAGGAGGGGTGAGATGATAGACAGAAGAAATTTCATTAGAATTGTGAGCTTTGGCAGTGGTATTGCGCTTACAGGTAAATTCACTTCGGATTTAATTTCACAACCTGAACGAAGGGAGGAACCGTCCAGTGGATTCAAAGCCAAACGCTGGGCAATGGTTATAGATCTAGAAAAGTGCGAGCAATCTCCGAATTGCAATAAATGCATTTTTGCTTGCCATTCTTATCACAACGTTCCACAGTTTGAGAATCCAAAAGACGAGATTAAATGGATTTGGAAGGATTACTACCACAATGCATTTGTTACGCAAGAGAATCCTTTTCTACCGAAAGGGATGAAGCACCGTTTGGTTTTGCTTTTGTGCAATCATTGCGATAATCCACCGTGCACAAATGTTTGCCCAACGAAAGCCACTTGGAAGCGAGAGGATGGAATAGTCATGATGGATTGGCATCGCTGTATTGGTTGTCGCTATTGTGTTGCGGCTTGCCCGTATGGCTCGCGTAGTTTCAATTGGCGCGACCCACGTCCATACATAAAAGAATTCAATCCGGAGTTTCCTACAAGGATGCGAGGTGTGGTAGAGAAATGCACTTTCTGTGCAGAAAGACTTTCTCGCAGCCAGATGCCTGCCTGCGTCGAAGCGTGCCCATCAAATGCTCTTATTTTTGGAGATTTGGACGACCCAAGCTCCGAGGTTCGGAAAGTCCTTGCCAATCGATTTTCTATACGTCGAAAGCCCGAACTTGGCACAAGCCCCGAAGTCTATTATTTGGTTTAGAGAAAAGATAATAGGGCAAACTTAATTAGACTGCTCTTCGCTTGGAAAGTATTTCTCTGCCTCTTGTTTGGTGATTTTCTTCGAACCTTTGCACTTTGGATAGGTAGAACAAGATAAAAAGTAACCCTTCGAGCCAAGGCGAAGGACCATATCTTGTCCACATTTTGGACACTTTTCGTCCTTTACTGGAATAGGTTTGAATTGAGCCTTGGCTTTGTTTTCTTTGATGGGTTTGGTGCCTTTGCATTTTGGGTAATCGATACAACCATAAAATTCGCCTCTTTTGCTTTTCCGGATTACCATCGGTTTGCCACACAAATCGCAGGAAACACCCTCTGCAATTTTGGGCTTTTCTTTTTCGACAACCTCGTAAAGTGGTTTAGTGTTTTTGCAAGTTGGGTAGTTCGTACAGCCAAGAAATCTGCCGTATTTGCCTACACGCACGACCATCGGAGCACCACAGGCGTCGCAGGTTACACCATTATGGATTTCCTCCCCTTTAGCTTTTGCCAAAAGTACCTCAAGGGGCTCGTAATATTTGCCAACAACTTCTGAATACTTTTTGTTTCCCTCGGCTATTGTATCCAATTCCTCTTCCATTTGGGCTGTAAATTTTACGTTGAAAAAATCGGAGAAATGTTTAGTCAATATTTGATAAACTTCACGACCTAATTCTGTAGGCTGGAAGGATTTATTCTTCAAATCAACGTACTTTCTTTCTAAAAGTGTAGAAACAATAGTAGCGTAAGTGCTGGGCCGTCCGATACCTTTCTCTTCGAGCTCCTTGATTAAACTCGCCTGATTGTACCGAGCTGGTGGTGTGGTTTGCGATTCTTTTGCTTCAATTTTTTTCAATTCTAACTTCTGATCCTTCTCAACTGGTGGTAGTTTAGTCTTTTCCTCATGCTCGCTTTCGTCGGATTTCTCGACCTCCTCCTCTTGGTAGGCAGCAAGGTATCCATCGAAAACCAAAATACTCCCCGAAGCCCGAAATAGAAAATCTCCTCCTTTTATTTCGATTATGGTTTGGTCGTATTCAGCTGGTTTCATCTGCGATGCAACAAACCTATTGTAGATTAGTTCGTATAATTTGTACAAATTCTTGTCCAGAAGATTTTTCAAGGACTCGGGTGTGCGTTTGATATCTGTTGGCCGAATTGCTTCGTGCGCATCTTGAACATTTAAGCTTTTACTTTTGTAGGTGTTTGGCTTCTCGGGTAGGTACTTTTCCCCGTATTTTCCTAAAATAAAATCTCTTGCAGATTTGATTGCATCTTCGCTGATACGAACTGAATCCGTACGCATATATGTTATCAAGCCAATGTTTCCTTCATTGCCCAGCGGAACACCTTCGTAAAGGCGTTGGGCGAGCTGCATCGTAAGTTTATTCGAAAATCCCAATTTGCGCGCTGCCTCCTGTTGGAGTGTTGAGGTAATAAATGGTGGTCTGGGCGATTTTTTCACTCTCTTTTTTGTCACTTTTGCAACTGTAAACTCATCTACCTGTTTTATTCTTGCAATCAATTCATTTGCTTGGGCTTCATTTTCAATAAAAAGAAATTTGCTTATTCTTTTTTGATATTCTTTGTCAGATTCGTGTAGCAAAGGTTTTTTCGAACCTTCGGGATTTTTTATGACTTTTCCATCGAATTCGACCAATCTCGCAGGTATCAAATTGTCGTTTATGTTGAAATCGGCTAATATGTTCCAGTACGTAAATGGTTCAAAATTTTCGATTTCCAATTCTCTCTCGCAAATCAATCGCAGAGCTACAGATTGAACTCTTCCAGCAGATAAAGCTTTTTCGGATTTCTTGATCAAAGCATTGGAAACAAATGGAGAGACCTTGTAACCTATCAATCTGTCGAGAACTCTACGTGCCTGCTGAGAATAGTAAAGATTTTCGTCGAGGTGGCGTGGTTTACTTAGCCCTTCTTGAATACCTTTTGGAGTTATTTCGTTGAAAAGTACTCGCTTGATATTTGAGTTTTCTTTTCGAATTTCTTCTGCAATATGCCAAGCAATAGCCTCGCCTTCGCGGTCTGGGTCCGTCGCAATGTAAATTTCTTTACATTCTTTCGCAGTAGATTTCAATTTGTTGATTATATCCTTCTTGCCCGAAAGTATTTGGTAAATTGGTTGAAATCCATTTTTTAAGTCGACACTGAGCGTATGTGTCCTTAAATCCTTTATATGCCCAACGGATGCTTCGACAACGAATTCCTTGCCGAGATACTTGTTAATTGTCTTTGCTTTTGCTGGCGATTCGACTATCAATAGGTTTTTCTTTTTCATTTGTACTCATAAGCTACATGAAACTATTTAACGATGTAGTTTTGTAATTATTTCATTGATTATTTTGGATTGAATCAACTCTCTAAAAAATCAAACAATGAACTCAATTTTAAAATTTTTGAGTGTAGCGAAAAAATAGGTTCCTCTCGGGTGAAGTAGTGTTTTTTAAATTGCCAAGCAAGTCCTTTAAATTAATCCCAAATTTGATATTGTAAGTCAATAGAAAATCCAGTGAGAAATTCAACATACCTTTGTTTTTTAGCACAGTGTTTGTCTTTTCATCCAAATTAGCATTATATTCCAAATTTAATCGAAGAACATTCAAGGCTGTTTGGCAAAAGCCAAGGTAGAAGTTTATTGTCCTATCGCGTGGTTTTGGTTCGAAAGAAAAGTTGAACCCAAGATGCAGGTCGAATATACCAAAATAGTTTTTTAATGCTTTGCTTGCAACGAGAAACACACCTGGGGAGAATGTTTCGAATCGATTGTCATTTTCGTAGTATGGACCGAAGCCTTGTGTTGAAATCCCGAGAGCAAAAGCGGGAAGGCTCGTATTTTCGTCGAGGAAGCGGTACTTAAGGAAAATGCCCGGATATTTTTGAAATTGAATTTTAGATTCTCCGATTATGTTTGTTCCGCTAAAGGAAGCCCCAAAAATGAAATTTTCGAAAGGTGCAAGATTGAAAGCAAGGCGTAGACCACCAGATTTGAAAAAATTAGATTCGAGCGAGAATTCTCCTTTTTTGAGAACCCCGGCAGTGGGTAGCTCTGAAATATAAACTGGCTCTTGATTGAATTGTGTGTATGCAATGTAATGGTTGCAAGATGCTCCTAATGCTGTTATAATAGCGAGGATTTTAATGACCTTTTTCATTTGCTTCGTATCCTTTAGTATTTGGGACATTGGATTTTTGCTCCGAAATGGTAATTTCCACGCGACGATTTTTGGCTTTTCCTTCTGGTGTAGAGTTATCAGCAACAGGCCTTTGATCGGCAAAACCGCGTACGACAATGGAATGCTCTGGGACACCTTCGTTAATTAATAGAAAAGCAACATTTACAGCCCTGGCTACTGATAAGTGCCAATTCGAGGGGTAGCGGAAACTGCGAATTGGGTCGCTGTCGGTATGTCCATCTATTGCTACTTCTTGCTCGCGTGCGAGCCCGTAGAGCGCTAATGCAAGCCGAGAAATCACCTCCTCGCCCTCGGGCTCGATTTCTGCTTTGCCAGATTTAAACAAAAGTCTCTCTGGCAATGTAATCACGAGACTTGCTCCTTTGGACTCGATTGCAATTTCTCCTTTCAGAAGATAGTTTTCTAAATTTTTTATTATGTCCGATTGAATTTCTTTCAAATTGCGCCGGTCTGGATATGGCAAAACTGGTTCGGGTATCCCTTTTTTTGCTCCTAAAAACGGACTTAATCCTTCTCCTAATATCTGCTTGCTATCATTGGATTTGAAAAACTCGGAAAAGGCTTTTGCAAATTCCTTGTATCTTTCCTCGTCGACACGTGATGTGACATACAAAATTACGAATAAACCTAATAGCAAAGTTATTAAATCTGCATAGGTGATAAGGTATCTATCGGCGCTCGTTCGTCCAGTCTCTTCTTCTTTTTTTCGCAATTTTTTCAAAAACATCGTCTACCTAATTACGAAAAATTTTTCAACTAAACTCTTGCCATCGGCAAATCTAAGAAAAGCAAAATACATACCAGAGCACATTTCATTAGTGCTTATTGTTAAAGTTGAGGAGGAGCCTACACTTTTGTTTACATCTCGTTGTAAAATCTTTGAACCGAGTTGGTCGTAAATTTCCACAGTCAATAGATTTGTAAATAAGTTGGGATTGATTTTAATATGTAAGTTGTCTTTCGTTGGTACTGGATAAATTTCTACATCTCTGGAATTTAATTCAAGAGGCACTTCATATTTTCCATCTACCGAGAGTATTAGATCGAAACCAGCTATTTTGTAGATATTACCGGAGTAATCTGTTACCCAAAAGTTTTTGTCTTGGGGGTCGAATTCAATTCCCCGAGCATTAATAATACCTGTTGCAGATTGAAGATTTATTCTTTCGACTTCCTTGCTCAGGTCGGATTTGGATATTTTGCTAATTACTGCTTCAGAGAGTGCCCCAGCGTTTGGAAAGTATGTACCAATTTGATAAACGAAATTTTGCCGGTCGTAAGCCAAGCCTCTTGGTCCATACGTTTTTGAATATGGATTTTGATAAGTTGCCTCCACGTTCCCAGTATTTTGGTCTACAATCATCAGCACTTGTTTGCCATATTGGTCCTTTTTGTCCCTGTCCCCGAGCAGTAATTTTCCGTCGAAAACTTCAATGCCTATTGGATAAACATTTGCCGGGCTAACAAACTGACGAATCAAGTTGCCATTTGTATCGACTACCACAACAAATCCACCATTGCTACTTGTGCTATTCATTCTGTGGATGTATATGATGTCTCTTTCTCTGTCGTATGCAATGTCGGTAAATAGGCTATCACCTGGTAGCTTGATGTTCTTAATCCTTGCGAGGGTTCTTGCATCAAGTTTAAGTAATTGGTTTGAACTAAAACTAGTAACCCAGAGGCCGTCTCTGCCGTCAAAAGCAATTCCGTAAGGAATTACATTTACGCTTGTTTGTGTTAAAATAGAACCCTTGTCTACCAGCGATATGGTAAATGTATTTGATATTTTTGTTTGGTTTGGATTGTTTTGCGAAGTAATTCTAACTCTTGCAAATTCTGTAGAGATGTTTGGAATTTTCCACAATAACGGGGAGCTTGCTACATTTTCTGCGATAGTGTACCAGTCGATACCATCGTTTGGGGAGTATTCTATTTTAATTGGAGGGAGGAAACCAAACCAAGAGATGACTTGATTTGTTGTACTTACAAGGATCTCGCCACCGATTGGCGATGTGATTTCGTAGCTACTTATAACCTCTAAAGGAACAGCTGCTTCCCAAATTCCGCGACCGTGTGTTGCAGCTCGTAGGGGGACAGTTGCAGAAGTCAATTGGTACTTCGAGAACTTCAAATCTGTAACGGGGCTGCGGGGCAAGCCTTCACCGAATGGGAACCAATTTGCGCCTCCATCGTATGTTGCGAATACTCCTATGTCTGTCCCAGCGAAGATAATATCTTCGTTAAAAGGATGTACAGCTATTGCATTAATAGGAATATCGGGTAGATATTTCCCGATGTCGACCCAGCTTTCGCCGTAGTCCGTGGTTTTAAAAATATGCGGGGTGTAGAATCCCGAGAAGCTAACGAAAGCTGTGGCGGGGTTTTGACTAGAGAATTCGATATCAGTTACCCAGCGATTTACTAAACCATTGTTGGAAACAATTTTCCAGGTCTCGCCTGCATCTTTTGTAACGATTACGTCTCCACCACTTGTTCCAGCCATTATTATTTCTGAATTTACTGGGGAGATACCAATAGCAGTGTAGCGGCCGTTGACTTTTGGGGTTGGAAGAGCCTCCCAACTCGAGCCACTTGAGTAAGTAGCATACAGTTTATCCCGACCATGATAGAGAATGTAATTATACACTGGGTCCATAACCAACGGTGGGTCCCATACGCTAGCAGTAAGGTCGATACCTTTGTCGATGTAAGTGAATTGACCGGTTTGCAAATTAACTTTGAAAGGTTTAATAATGCTCCCAGGGGTCGATTGCCCATAGATAATGAAAGGATTAGCATGGTCGACAACAGTTCGAAAGCCGTCGCCTCCAGCAACGAAGTACCATTCTTCATCCGTGCTATTGCCAAGGGTGCCATTATCCTGGGTACCCCCGAAATTCATATTGGGTTTCGTATGGTCTATGTCGAAACCATAAAATTGAGTTACTTGCAAGTTATTATTTTTGGCTTGCCAATTGACGCCAGCATCGGTGGAAAGATATACTCCGCCATCGTTCCCAACCATTACAATATTTGGGTTTATGGGAGAGAATGCAGCACAATGTTGGTCGACGTGTACCTTTCCGCCCGAGTAACCATTTGTTACGTTGGTGAAATTTTTCCCGTCGCTCGATCGATAGATATCTATTCCGCCTGCAAGTACGATTTTTGGGTCTGTAGGATGAACTTCAATAAACTGATTGTAAAACCCTTGGTTGCGAAAGAAATCTGTTGAACCACGGTAGACAAGAGTCCAAGTCGTACCTTTATCATCCGAGCGATAGATTAATCCCTGCGAACTTACATCCAAAAGTGCATAGACGATGTTTGGGGTGGATGGAGCGAATTGAACAGAAATTCTTCCAGCGCCCGACTCTAAGCCATTGCTGCGCTTTGTCCAAGTCTTTCCAAAATCGGAAGTAAAATAGACGCCATCCCCATTAACAGCAACAAAATACTCTGCTTCGTTTTGTGGGTTAATTGATAAATCTGTAATATTTTTGTCCAAAAGTCTACTCCAAGATAGACCTCCGTCGGTTGAAAGGTAAAATCCCGGCTTTCGTATAGTAGCACCAGCAACTACAATGTTTGAATTTCTGGGGTGAACATAAATTTTCGAGAAAGCACCTACTTCCGCGAGCCCAATCAATTTCCAATTTCTTCCTTCGTCGGTGGATTTATACAGCCCATTGCCAAGGTAAATTGTTCCACCACCGATCACAGACTCTCCAGTACCAGCATAAAGCACGTTTGGATTGTTGACATCGATGGCGAGAGCGCCAAAGGCTATTCCATTCTCAAAGTCGAAGATTGGCTCCCAAGTGTTTCCATAATTAGTGGAGAACCATATCCCGCCGGCTGCTGCTGCGGCATAGACCCAACCGTTTTTCTTCGGATGAAATACAATGGATTTAATTCTCCCACCAATATCAAATGGTCCAATTGGTTTCCATTTGGGTTGTTCTGCAAGAGGAAAGAAAGGAAGAAATTTATTGTAAAGCTCCTCCATTTGTTTGAAAGCCTTCTGGCGAGCAAAATCTGGTATAATATCAAAAGGATACGCACGAGGTCTTGTGAATTCTGTTGCTCTTCGAAGAGGGTCGTAGTTCTCTTTGTTTGCTTTAGTTTCCCAAAATGTTAATACAAGCAGAAACAACCAAAACAAGTATTTCATTTTTATACCAAATAAATCAAATTAATTTAATAAAATTTTCTAAATTCTTTGCAAAGTGTTGGTTTCCGCAGTTTAGTTTAACAAAATCAGAAAATTAGAAATTTTAATAAGAATATTTCGTCAATGAAATTGTATCGATAAATTTTTGGATTTTGTGGTCGATTTGTAATGAAAAAAGTTATACTTATAAGCTCAGCCATAAATGAGAACAGGATAGCCATTACCGAAGATGGTAAATTGGCTGAGTATTTCGTCGAAACGCCAGATAAGGAAAAGAATGTTGGAAATATTTATCTTGGTAGGATAACACGAATACTCCCGAGCTTAAATGCAGCCTTTGTTGATATTGGTTTGAAGCAGAATGCCTTTCTGCATTTTTCCGATGTCGATGAAAGGTTCCGACAGATTATTTGGGATGAAGAAAATGAAAAGAGCTCGATTTTGAGCGATTACATAGATGTTCAAAGTGATATAATGGATGAAATTGATGCTTACATTGAAAATTTAAATGGCAAAAAAAATGGAAAATCAAAAGGTAAACGCTTAAGTGATAAACAAAGTAACTACAATGTTGTAGAAAATCAACAAAATTTGAAACTCGACATAAAAGAGAATCAGCTGATAGCTGTACAAGTGGTACGCGAAGCTTTCGCAAATAAAGGGGTAAAAGTAACGACAAGAATAACAATACCGGGTCGTTACCTTGTGCTTGTTCCCGATTTTAAAATTATTGGTGTCTCGCGTAAAATTCACTCTTTTCTTGAAAGAAAACGACTAAGAAGCTTAGCTGTAGAGGTAACTAAGAAAGAATTTGGATGCATAATCAGAACCGCTGCGATGGGCAAGGATATCGAAGAGCTCGAAACCGATTGGTCCAAGCTTAAAGAAACTTGGGAAAAAATACAAAAGAAAATGTCCAATGCACGCCAACCAATGCTTCTGTACAAAGATATGGAACTGACTACAAGTATCATCCGAGACCTTTTCAGAGATGATATAGATAAAGTCGTTGTCGATACAAAGAAAATGTACAAAGAAATTGTGGAATATCTCGAGGATTATTCTCCAGAGTTCATTAGTCGGGTTGAACTTTACAAAGGCAAAACACCGCTTTTCGATTATTACCAAATTGAAAAGGACATCGAGTTGACCAAGCAGAGGAAGGTTTCTCTTCCGAGCGGTGGCTCGATTATTATCGACCAGACCGAGGCAATGTTTATTATCGATGTAAACTCTGGTAGGCTTGTAAGCGAGGCAACTCAGGAAACAAATGCTTTTAAAACAAATATGGAGGCTGTAAACGAAATTTCTCGTCAAATACGCTTGCGCGACCTAGCTGGAATTATTATCATCGACTTTATCGATATGCACGACCCAATACATAGGAAGAAAATCTACTTTGCTATGCGACGAGCAATGAAAAGAGATAGAGCAAAGGCTGTGGTTTTTCCACTGACGGAACTTTCTCTTATGCAAATTACAAGACAAAGAATAAATTTGAATATTTCTGAAAAGGTGACAGAAGTTTGCCCAGTCTGCAAGGGCTTGGGCAGGGTTCCTACCAAAGCAGAAGTTTTGACAAAAATAGAAAGATGGTTGAAAAATTTCAAATCCAAGGCAAAAGAATTTCGGCTCCGACTTTATGTGCATCCACATATTGCCGAGTATTTGACCGAAGGAAGTATCCCGAAACTAACTAAGCTTATGCTTAAGTATTTCGTTCGAATAAAGCTTGTTGTCGACGATAGCTTGTCGCTAGACAAATTTAAGTTTGAGTCTATAAAACAAGACAAGGATATTACAAAGGAATTCATGGCGGTAAGTTATGACGAGCTTTCCCAAAATTAAGAATTTAACCATTCTTGGCTCGACTGGTTCTATTGGAGTTCAAACTTTGCAAGTCGTTGAGAAAAGCGATTGCCTTTTCAATGTCTTGTATTTAACCACCAATAAAAATATAGACTTGCTTGCCGAGCAAATAACTAAGTTCAATCCAAAAGGTGTTGTAATTACTGATTACGAAAGTTACGTGGAGTTCAAAGAAAAATATAATTTCGAAATTGAAACATACTTCGGGGAGGAGGGCCTTTCCTATGTTGCATCCGCCGAAGAGACAGATTTGGTTGTTTCTGCATTAGTAGGATTTTCGGGAGTAGTCCCTACTATTTCTGCTCTCGAGTCGGGGAAAAATGTTGCATTGGCAAATAAAGAAACTTTGGTTGCTGCTGGGAAATACATTTCTGAGTTGGCAAAAAAGAAAAGTGCGAAAATTATTGCAATCGATAGCGAACACAATGCTATTATTCAGTGCCTTCTTGGGGAGGAAATAACAAAGGTGGAAAAAATTATTCTTACCGCCTCCGGGGGTCCATTCCTCAATTCCAGTCCGAAGAGCTTAGAGTCTGTCCAGGTAAGCGAAGCATTGGCTCATCCTCGTTGGTCTATGGGTAAAAAAATATCCATTGACTCTGCAACATTGATGAACAAAGGATTCGAAGTTATCGAAGCTCATTGGTTGTTCGATTTAAATCCAGAACAAATACAAGTGGTCATACATCCGGAGAGTGTGGTTCATTCTTTGGTGCAATTTGTCGATGGTTCAATAAAGGCACAGCTGGGTCCGCAGGATATGCGTATTCCAATTTCTTTTGCTTTGAATTACCCGAATCGCTTGCCGTACGACTTTCCTCGATTAGACTTGCTAAGCGTAACTACTTTAAGTTTCTACGAGCCGGATACAGAGAAATTTCCCTGCTTGCGCATGGCATACGATGCTTTAAAATTAGGTGGAAATGCAACTGCAATATTGAACGCAGCAAACGAAACGGCAGTATCGAACTTCCTCGAAGGGAAAATTTCTTTCGCTAAAATACCAAAGTGTATCAGCTTTGCCCTGGAAAAAGTCGAACATAACGCAAGTCCTTCATTCGAAGATATAATTCAGGTTGATAAAATTACAAGAAAAATAACCCAAAATTTTATTGATAATTTGAACTGATTTATGGAATTTCTAACAAACATTTTCTATTTCATTATTGTAATCGGAGTGCTTGTCTTGTTCCACGAGCTTGGGCATTTCATAGCAGCAAGGCTTTCTGGAATACGCGTCGATGTCTTTTCCATCGGAATGGGTCCACGGCTTTTAGGTTTCAACAAAGTCCTCGGCTTTACCTTTGGGAAGTTGCCCGAGGATTTTCAATCTAATGGATATTGCGATTACAGAATATGTTTGCTACCAATTGGTGGGTACGTAAAAATTGCCGGAATGATAGATGAAAGCCTTGATAAATCCTTTATCAACGCTCCCCCAAAAGAATATGAATTTCGTAGCAAAGGGACTCCTGCCAAATTCTTTGTTATCTCTGCTGGGGTAATTATGAACATCATTCTTGCGATTTTTTTGTTTTCAATTATTTCATTCTCCGAAGGGAAAGTGCTTTGGAGAACAACCAAGGTGGGCTACGTTCAAAAAAATTCGCTTGCGGAATCTATTGGCTTGCGCATCGGAGATGTTATACTTTCGATAAACAACAAGCCAGTTGATAATTGGAACGATATCATCCAGAGGCTATCCCTGGAAAAATTCGGTGGGGCTAAAATTTTATCCGTATTACGCCAGAAGGACACTTTGCAACTTTGGCTGGAGGGCGATAAAATTGTTAAAACCATTGCCAAAGGAAATGTGAACCTTGGCCTCTCCCCGGAGAAATTCTACGTCTACGTACGCGCTGTCGAAACTCTTGCTCCAGCTGGTAGGATTGGTTTAAAATCCGGCGACACCCTGCTCGCAATTAATGAAGAAGAAATCAATGCTTTCGACGAGCTGACCTACCTACTTTCTTTGAACAAATCGAAACCTATACTCCTGCGTTGGAAACGGGGAAACCAGATTTACTCCGATTCAGTAACCCCAACTGCTGATGGTAAGTTGGGATTCTACCCAGGTTTTCATTTTGCTGGTATAAAAGATACCGTGAAATACAATGTCCTCGAAGCATTCGGACATGGTTTGAAAGAGACTATTCGTGCTTCTTCTTTATTCTTTTCCTCTGTAGCACAGATATTCAAAGGAAATATTTCTGCACGAGAATCCATCGGTGGTCCAATAATGATTGCAAAAAGTGCTTCGCAGCAGGCAAGCTTGGGAATTGTTTACTTCCTGAATTTTATTGCTCTTCTGTCGATAACGCTTGCTATTATCAATATTCTACCACTTCCAGCGCTCGATGGTGGACATCTGTTAATTATTTTAATCGAGGGAATTACCCGAAAAGAATTGCCTATAAAAGCAAAGCTAATTATTCAAAATATCGGAATAGGTTTAATTGTGGTTTTGATGATTTTTGTCATCTTCAATGATGTCTCAAGGTTGATTAAATAAAAAAACAATTAACATTCGAATTGTAAAACCGTTGAATAATTTTTCTTGGTAAGAAGATTTATGGGTTCGACCTTTTGCTCCTAAATTTATTCTGCACAAAATTAAAAAAATCCCTCGCCCCTTGAAACAGATAAAACAACTTAAGGTTGTGTTCCTTCCTTAATTGGAGATAAACCAATGTCCCGAGAGAGAAATAATATGAAACTAAGCCCAAGGGCATTAGGGAGGCAAGTCCCATCACACCAATTCCAACAAAAACTGAAACAGATAACAATGCAGAAATGAAGATGTAAATTACCACCAATTTTAATTTCTTTTCTGCAATCATAATCGAAGCGTAAAGTTGAAGGGACATAAACAAAGTAGAAATCAACATTATATTAAAGAAATCCACGGAAAGTAGATACTTAGATGGGAGTAAAAATTTTATGAACAACGAAGAACCACCAAATTCGAGGATTATAAAAAGAGAGAACAAACCCAGAAATGTAAAAGAAGTCGATTTAATTATTAAACTTTCGAGCTCGTCCTTGCGATTTTTTGCAATCAATCTTACTGCAGTGGGATACACCAAGCTATAGCCAGCATTCAAAGCTTCTTCGAACAGACGAAAAAGTGTCTTGGCAGAATAATAAATTCCGACAATCTTGCTTTGGAAAAAATATTGAAGGAAGAGGACATCGAGTTGCCTTGGTATGCTTTGAAACAAAGAAAGCAACATCATCGGCACTCCAAAGTTGAGGTAATTTTTAAGTTTTAATTCTCCGTTGAAGCCAAGTTTTACATATCTCTTTGCGATGATTACTGCAACTATAGAACTGAAGATAGTGCCAGAAAAGTAAATTTTTATGAGGGTGTGAAAAGTAAAGATAGGCTGTGTAAAAAATAAATAAATTGTTATCGAAGACATTGTGAGAAAGAAAGCAGAGTCGATTACAAATACCCTAAGCATATCGGAATGCTTGTATGCAAATTTTAAAAAATACATTCGAGGAATTGTAAGTAACGAAAGCCAAGGCAGAAAAGTTGCAACTTTTCCTAACCCAGCTTCGTTAAATAAATTAATCCATAAATTCGATAAAAGAGAGAAGGCAACTGTTAGTGCACCAACAAACATTACCAGAAATACAAAAGAGAAAGTATTTGCTTGTTTTTCAGTTTTGGGATCGAAACCAAACTGAATGATTGATTGTAAGAATAGTGAATCGGCAATAACGAAAATCCAAGTGTGTAAAGCAATTAGAATACTGAAAAGACCAAGTTCGGCGGGCTCGATTCGTCGTATTTGCAAGATAACAACAAATCCATACAGGACGTATAATCCCTTGTCTAATAGCGACCAAACAACTTTGTCGATGTTATCGCTAAGTTTCAATAAGCTTGCATATAAAAATGCAAATTTAATATACGCAAACGATTAATTTGTTGGTAGGTAGATTATAAACTTTGTTCCTTTGCCGATGTCGCTTTCGACTTGAATATTTCCATCGTGGAGCAAAATAATATGCTTAACTATGGACAGGCCCAAGCCAGTCCCTCCATATTTACGCGAGTGGGACTTATTTACGGTGTAGAAGCGCTCGAAGATTCTATCTTGATGTTCCTTCGGGATACCGATGCCCTCGTCGCTTACAATAATTTTTACCGATTCTTCATCGTTTTTTTGAAAATGGATCTTGATGGTGCCATTTTCGGAGTATTTAATTGCATTGTCGATTAAATTTATGAAAACTTGCTCCAAGCGAAAGCCATC
>JBKBVP010000389.1:0-1695 GCA_046289495.1 Candidatus Kapaibacteriota bacterium
GAACTCTGGCAAAGTCGTTGCTATCGACAAGTACCATTCCAAATTGAGATTCATTGAGGAAGGAGCAATTAGACTTGGTCTAACCAACATAGAAACACAAAGTGGCGATGCAATGAATCTTGTTTTCGACACGCCAGCAGATATAGTTTTTCTCGATGTTCCCTGCTCCGGACTTGGTACTATTTCGAGGAATCCAGATGTTAAATGGAAAAAAGAACGAGAAGATATTTACAAACTCGCTGAAATCCAAAAAAAGATTCTTGCTAATGCTACTAAAAATGTTAAAATAGGTGGTGCAATTATCTACTCTACTTGTACAACAGAACCGGAAGAAAATGAACAAAACATAGAATGGTTCCTCAATAAATTTCCTAATTTTCAGCTCGAACCTGCTGAGAATTATCTTCCCGAGAAACTTTGTGAAAATGGTTTTTTAAAAACATTGCCATTTAAACACTTTATCGACGGGGCTTTCGCAGCGAGACTTATTAGAATCGAGTAATTCTTCTTTTTTAAAAATTTTGTAGTTCCTTAAAGAGCTTTCGTAGCTTGTATTTGCGTAACAATAAATACAATTAAACAAACAAGTATTGTAAAAACCTATGTCATAACTTTTAAAACAAGTACAACCTTTCCGAGTTGGTGCCATTTTGTGAAGTCCATCATCCTGGTTTGTGAATTGGTTTGGATTGACACAACTTGCCTCCTTAATATTCAATGCTTTTGCCAGAGAACGCTCACAACAAAGCTTCAATTCAATATTGTGCATCGAGGCAATCTGTGCCAGCTGACTTATTAACTCTACTTGCTCGTCAAATTCAATGTTTTTTAAAATGAATTTACCATTACTACTTATCCGTCTCTTAACTTTTCCGTATAAATCCAAAAAACTAACAATGCAAGAGCGAACTTTCCCAGAGGGCAATTTAGAAAGTAAATTAAACTTTTCAATAACAAAATACTTTGTTGTTAAGTTCGAAATCACAATAGGATCGAACCGCCATTTAATGTAATTTTCGCCGTACTTGTCATAAAGGAAATTTACCAAGTACAAAACTTTTTCCAAATTAGGTTTACGGGGTTCAATTTCCTCTGGGTAATCATTGAGCGTAAAATTAATGTAGTGATTAGATCCAAAAGAATTGTCTATGAATTCTAAGATAGAAATGAGACCTTTGGGATAACGGCTCCAAAAGACGAATCCCAAGACTTCATTAGGGGTCAAATTAATACGCAAAACATTATGATTGAATGGATGCTTAATTGTAGTATATCCAGACTTTAAAGCATTTAGAAACCAACCTGAATAAAAAGCGGGTACATCACTGCGACGACTAACAGATATGATATACTTCACTTTCAAAAGATATCTGAAATGAAAATTTTTTAAATTTTAGTTTTTGCGTAAGTGTTATTGTAAATTTTTAGTAACAAAATTCCAATTTACAATGCTCCAAAAGGCTTCAACGAATTTTGCACGAGCATTTCGATAATCAATGTAATATGCGTGTTCCCAAACGTCGAGCGTGAGCAGTGGCTTCTTGCCCAATGTAATTGGATTACCAGCATTACTTGTTGGCAGGATTTCAAGCAAACCGTTTGGTGATTCGACAAGCCATACCCAACCAGAACCAAAGAGCGACACAGCAGCATTTGTAAAATCCTGTCTAAATTGCTCAAAACTTCCAAAGTTTT
>JBKBVP010000390.1:0-1690 GCA_046289495.1 Candidatus Kapaibacteriota bacterium
AGAATACAGACAAACGTAAAGATATTAGATTAATCATGCCCGATGTTAAATCTGTGGTAGTATTTGCACATTCATATTTTACAATTAATTCATACATTAATAATAATTTCAAGGTTTCGCGTTATGCTTGGGGAAATGACTATCACAAAGTTTTATTTAAGAAAATCAAGCAAATAGCTGAAACCATAAAAGGTTACTTTATTGACTTGAAATACAAGATTTATATTGATACCGGTCCTTTGCTGGAAAAACAGTGGGCAGTTTTGTCAGGTATTGGTTGGCAAGGAAAAAATAGTCTTGTCTTGTCCAAGGAGTTAGGTTCATATTTTTTTTTAGGTGTACTATTAACAAACATTGATTTCGAGCCCGACCCAGTAAGTGAGAATCATTGTGGTACTTGTACTCGATGCATTGATGCTTGCCCGACAAAAGCTATAGTAGAACCAAAAGTAATAGACTCACGAAAATGTATTTCATTTTGGACAATAGAAAAAAGGATTGATGAAGATATTCCAAATGAAATTGATTTCAATGGATGGATTTTTGGTTGCGATATTTGTCAAGAAGTGTGCCCGTGGAATAAAAAAGCTAAAATTACCTCTGAAAATCAATTTTATCCATTTCGCTTTGGAACTAATATAGAAGAAGAATTCATAAAAAACTTATCCTATGAGAAATTTATGGAATTCACTAAAAATTCCCCAATAAGAAGGAGCAAATTTTCTGGTTTTCTAAAAAACTATCACCATATCAGAAGGAATCTCAATGAAACCTAACAAGTTAATTAATGAAAAAAGCCCATATTTGCTTCAACACGCTTATAATCCAGTTGATTGGTACCCTTGGTCCGAAGAGGCTTTTGAAAAAGCCAAGGAAATTGATAAACCTATATTCCTTTCCATAGGGTATTCTACATGCCATTGGTGCCACGTTATGGAACGTGAAAGTTTTAACGACCCAGAAGTGGCAGAGGTTTTAAACGAAGTGTTTGTTTGTATCAAAGTAGACCGAGAAGAGAGGCCTGATATAGATGCATTTTACATGAAAGTTTGTCAAATGATGACAGGTAATGGGGGATGGCCTTTGACAATTATTATGACACCGGATAAAAAACCATTTTTTGCTGGTACTTATTTTCCTAAGTACTCATACACAAATCGAATAGGGTTAGTCGATTTGGCTCGTAATGTGGACCGGGTATGGAAAACTCAAAGGAAAGATGTTGAAAATTCTACAAAAAATTTTTTGGAGTATCTTTTACAGAAACGTCAAGCCTATGAAGGTAAGGTCCTTGAAAAGTCATACATTGATGAGGTTTTTATAAGTTTACAACTTTCATTTGATAAAATTAATGGGGGATTTGGCTCTGCTCCAAAGTTCCCAACACCTCATAACTTACTTTTTTTAATCAATTATTATTTCCTGAGTAAGCAGGAAAATGCTATTGAAATGGTCGAGCATACATTAAAGAAGATGCGTCTGGGGGGGATTTTCGACCACATAGGTTTCGGCTTTCACAGGTACTCGACCGATAGTCGCTGGATTCTGCCACATTTCGAAAAAATGCTATACGACCAAGGAATGTTGCTGTATGCGTATTCGCAAGCTTATAAGATTACAAGAAATGAATTTTTCCAAAGAGTGGCTAAAGAGATTGTCGAGTATTCTTTTCGAGAACTTTTGTATCAAA
>JBKBVP010000391.1:0-1682 GCA_046289495.1 Candidatus Kapaibacteriota bacterium
TATTATCCGTTAAGTCGTGACCAAAGGGCCAACCGGACCAAAAAACACCGAAAGCATAGTACTGAACAATTGGACCTAATACGACTCCACCAAGAACAAGTAAAATTATCGTCCAAAAAGTTAATTTGTATGTATTTCTCTTAATAAAAATTGCCTCCCAGAATGTTCTTATGCCAAATACCATAGAAAAGAACATCAAGAAGATATGAGGGATTAGGAAATAGGAAGGAACACTACCTTTGAAACGAATGATTACAGGTTCATCCTGTGGAATTTTATAGGTGTTGTTATTTTCATCCTGAAGAAGAATTTGGTACATAATTTTACCAGCTGGTGGTTGTTGTGGAATTAAAGCAACGAGTGTATCTGCTACACGAAGCAAAGGTTTTTGGCTCCATTCATCGTAGCTTGGATGACGGCGGTATCTTAAATAGCCATTTACCCGAGAATCCGGTAAAAAAATTTTAACTTGTGCATCACTATTTTCGCCCCAAGAACGAATAAGTGTGTATTTGACTTTTTGCTCGGAAATTTTTATTGACCCAGACAACGGGTGGGTCGGACCCGTCTGTCGCTGATAAATCGCAAGCAACAGCATAATTATAAAAGACAAAATCCAAAAAAATATATTCTTTTTCATACTCAACCTCACTATTTTAACAAATTTTCAGCTTCAATTTTGATTTCTTTTACCCTGTTTAAAATTTTGTCATTTTGTATTGCAACAGTATAATAGCCCGAATCTCCAAAGAGTAGATATCCCAGCGTTGCTTTCATCTCTTGTACTATTTTATCAATTTCGTTATTGAATTGAGTTTCATTCATTACATTTCTCAAAATTAAATAACGCCTAAATTCTCCAAGTGTATTGTTAGAAATTTTAAAATTATATATAAAATCTGAAAGCGAATATTTGACTATAGTCGTAAAATTGACTTTATTTTCAATAAAATGTTGCAACACAAAGTCATTTAAAAAGCCACTACTTTTAATTTTTTTCAAAAAAGTGGGTAAAGTATCATTTACGAAGAAGTAATCAGGGAAAACACCGCCGCCACCGAGCAAAAGTCTACCTTTTTTAGTGAAAAATGTTTGAACTTTTTGAATTGGTCCAAATTGGTTTATCATTTCTCTTAATTTTTCCATTTGTTCATCAGTAAGATTTGCATCTAAGCTTTTATCGAAGTCAAATTTACCAACCTCTTCCTTTTGGATTGTACGTCCAAGAGGTGAAAGATATTCTCCAGTAGTTAAACGAAAGGCAGAGCCATCTTTAAACTCCCAAGTTCGCTGAACTAAACCTTTTCCAAATGTCCTAGTACCAAGAACAATTGCTCTGTCGTTGTCCTGCATGCAGGAAGCAAAAACTTCACCCCCAGATGCAGTGTTTTCGTCCACCAGGATAATAATTGGAATTTTTCTATACTTACCATCAGATTCACAAATATGGACCTTGCGATTATCTTTATTTCCGTAAACCAAAACAACAGTATCTCCTTGGGAAAGAAATTCTTTTGAAATACGTATAACTTCATCAAGATAACCACCCTGATTGCCTCGTAAATCGATCACGAATGATTTACTACCAGCTTTTAATAGACTATCCAGGGCATTGGTAAGTTCTGTGTAAGTTTTCAAAGAAAAGCGTAGAACTTTTATATACCCTAAATTTCCTTCTAATT
>JBKBVP010000392.1:0-1422 GCA_046289495.1 Candidatus Kapaibacteriota bacterium
CCCAGACAATGTATTTATTGGCAAAGGTGTTCACATATATGCAAACGACCCAATCGTTGTTTATGTTGTTGTTCGCTATTATGCCACAAGCGATGGATTTTTAGCAATTCCCGTCTCCTCCTTGGGTAAAGAGTACATTGTTGCAGGCTATCCCGTCGACCCTATGTTTTACGCAGTCTGGCGTATTTATTTGCCAAATGTCTGTTTAATTGTTGCTCCATACGATCAAACGAAGGTCAGATTTACTGTTGGTGGCAATTCCTATACTGTAACTGCTGGAGGCTTGCGTCCCGGGCAAACAAAAGAAGCAACTTTAAATCGCGGCGATGTACTTGCAATCTCAACCAAGGGTGACTACGGCGACCTCTCTGGAAGTCGAATCGTTGCCACGAAGCCTGTCGCTGTTGTAACTGGCAACCAATGTACTAACATACCTGTAGGTAACCAATGGTGCGATTATACTGTAGAAATGGATCTACCAACTTTCACTTGGGGCACAGACTATCTCGTCCCAAGAATCCCTGGAAGAAAATACCCCACACTTATCAGAATTTACGCAAAGGAAAGGAACACGACTATTTACCGAGATGGGAAAGAATTTGCCTTTTTGAAAAATACTGCTGGAGTGGAGGGTAATGGTTTCCTCGAAACCAGATTAACAACTGGCGTAATTAAATCTGCAATAATATCAGGAGACAAACCTATTGGGGTCACCCTTTACAACACCGGCTCCCAAGAAGATGGCCAACCTTGCATCTCCGATCCTTTCGTTATGGTAATAACACCAATGCAACAATTTCAAAAAGAGATTACATTTTGTCTTCCTGGAACTTTTGGAGGCAAGCAGTTTAGAACCGCAAACTACTTGGCTTTAGTCTATGAAACAAATGAATTTGGAATGACACCCGACGACCTTGAGTTTGCTGAAGTCAAAAGTGGTAAATTTGTTTGGCAAAAAGTAAAAAATAAATTTCCTGGGATAGACGAACTTTTCAGCTACAAAATTAACGATAAACAATACGCACTAAAAATTCTCAACCTTCCAAGCGTTGGTGTCTTTAAAATTAGAGATAAAAAGCCCTTTGCTGCTTACTCCTTCGGCTATGATGTTTGCGACTCCTATGGCTATCCGACGAGCGCTGCGTTGGCGGATTTGGAGAAGCCAGATACATTGCCCCCAGTGCCAAAGTGGAAAGACTCCTGCGGGATTATCTCTTCTGCTACTGTAACTGATATGCCCGAGGACCCGAGCATCCGCAGCAACATGGCTATGATTGTGCTCCATCCGTATCCTGAATCATACAATGTAGACTTTAAATACACAGATTTCATTCCTGGAGAAGCCCGCACTGTACCCTGGCGGTTGGAAGTAGTCGACAAAACACAAGACGCTCGTGCAGTGATTACATTCTCGGACCGTCG
>JBKBVP010000392.1:1432-1679 GCA_046289495.1 Candidatus Kapaibacteriota bacterium
CGACCGAATTTTGACGACTGGGGTCTTTTGAAGCAGAACAGTGGACGAGTTTCGAAGGAATTCTGGGTAATCAATGAGAATGAGCAAAGCGGAGCATTGGTAACATACCTACAACTCAAGAGTGGGGATCAATATTTCGAGATTGAACTCCTTGGTCAAAGTTTACCTTTCTGGCTTGGACCAAAGGATTCGGTGAAGTTTCTCGTTTGGTTCGACCCACGGGAGATTGGGACATTTGTAGACTCCG
>JBKBVP010000393.1:0-1672 GCA_046289495.1 Candidatus Kapaibacteriota bacterium
GTTATGCTGAGTGGAGGTCTAAATCGAATGGACGTTTCACCCGAGCCTAGAATCAGCAAATGCTCTTCAAAAGCTTTTTGCTTGAACTTTTTTTGGATATCTTTCGAAGGCAAATCGAATGCGCAGAACAAACCCCTACCTCGTACGTTGCTAACCAGATTTGGGAAGTCTATTTCCAAGTCGATCAGAGAGTTAATTAAATAACTACCCATTCGACGTGCGTTTTCCAATAATTTATCTTCCTCGATAATTTCGAGGTAACGAGTTGCTCGAATCATATCAACAAGATTGCCACCCCAAGTAGAATTTAACCTACTGGATACTTTGAAAACATTATCTGGAACCTCGTCGATCTTTTCCCCGACGAGTATTCCACAAACTTGCATTTTTTTGCCAAAAACCATTATGTCTGGTATAACATTCATTTGCTCGTGAGCCCACATAGTGCCAGTAATACCAACACCAGTTTGAATTTCATCAAAAATCAGTAGTGCATCATTTTCATCAGCCAACTGCCTTAGTTTCTGCAGAAACTCTGGTCGAAAATGATTATCTCCACCTTCGCCTTGTATGGGCTCAATAATTATAGCACATATATCATCGGGATATTTTCGAAAAGCTTCTTTAATCTCCTGCTCTGCTTGCTTTTCGAGTCTTAAAGTTTGCTCGTAATTTTCCTCATTGAAAGGGAACCTCATCTTTGGATTTATAATTCTTGGCCAGTCTGTAAACTTTGGGAAATACATAACTTTTACAGGGTCTGTATTAGTTAGACTCATGGTATATCCGCTCCTACCGTGAAAAGCCTCGCGGAAGTGCATAACTTTAAAACCTTTATCAATACCAAATCCTTTCATATGGTTTTTACGCACTTTCCAATCAAAAGCTGTTTTAAGAGCATTTTCAACGCCAAGTGCACCGCCTTCTACGAAAAAAACATACTTGAAATAGCTTGGAACAGCTATCTTGAACAAGGTATTCAAAAATGTTGCCAACTCCTCTGTGTAAATATCTGAATTGGATGGTTTGTTCACAGCTACGTATTTCAAATACTCGAGAAAATCCTCTTGCAACATCTTTGGATGATTTAAACCTAAAGGTAATGAGGCAAAGCAAGTGAATAAATCAAGATAAATTTCGCCTTTGTCTTTGCTTACAAAATAAAATGGTTTGCTTTCTAATAAATCCAAAACAAAATCAAAGCCATCGACAAGCATGTGCTCCTTTAATATATTTAAAGCGTATGCAGCATCGACAAAATACTTTGGTTTGTACTGTAAATATGTGTGGTACATAGTACACCTCCTACGAAATTGGGAAAATTAATTTTAGTTGGATGAAGAAAATGATGTGTGGTAATTATGGATGTAAATACGTTTTAAAAGTGAATAAGAAAGATAAGAACCGCCCCTTATGGTTCCTTTTTCAGATAGATTACTGGCTGTTATGGTTTTAACTCTCATAATCTTGATAAACGAAATAATGCAAGAATATTTTGTCAAAAATTTAACTACAAACTAAATTTTAAAAATTTGACAAAATTTTCGTCAAAAAATTTATTTTCAATAATTATTTAATTTTATAATTTTGTTATTGCTTTTTAAAAATACTTTAATAATTTGTATCTTTGATGTTAATATATTTGAAATAAATATTTTGTAGTTATATTTTG
>JBKBVP010000394.1:0-1655 GCA_046289495.1 Candidatus Kapaibacteriota bacterium
TCATGTTTATAACTCAAAACGTCCAATTGCAGAATATGTAGAAGTAATAAAAAAAGACACATCCATTCGATTAAAAATTAAAGAAGATTTTAAAAACTTAAACGACCCACAACTCCGAGTTTTTCTTCATTCCCTTGCATTTGGTGCAATAAAAAAATTCTTTTCCGAAAATCCGGAAGAAATGGTTACGAAAAAGCAAATTGAAATGACAATGGACGTGATGGCAAATAGTTTGATATATTGGGTCCAGGATTTGTTCAAGGAGAAACTCCTTGGTCGAAATGCAAGAATATTTGCGATGACAAGTATTGGCTCGCAAAGAGCAATGATGAATTATGGTGCTATCTCTGCGGCAAAAGCTGCATTAGAAGCATACATTCGACAAATTGCTGTAGAACTGGCTCCTTATCGTATTACGGCAAATGCAATTATGGCTGGTCTAACAGATACACCAGCCGCACAAAAAATTCCGGGCTTTCAGCGAATGCTTGAATTCGCCCGCCAACACAACCCCTTCAATAGGAATACAGTACCCGAAGACGTTGCTAAAGTTATTGCAAAACTTGCCGATGAAAATTTCTACTGGATCAATGGTCAAACAATTGCTGTCGATGGTGGCGAAGGTATCTTGAACTTTATAGAACATTCAGCATAAAAAGGAGTATGTTATGATTGAATTTACGTTCACAGAAGAGCAGAATTTGCTCCGAGAAGCAGTCCGGGACTTCGTAAATAATGAATTAAAACCAATTGCAGCCAAAATCGACGAAGAAGAAGAAATACCCGAAGATATCATCCGCAAAGTCGCTGAGCTTGGATATCTCGGTGCTCCTTATCCGGTTGAATACGGCGGTTATGGTCTCGGTGAAATTGGCTATTGCATTATCCAGGAAGAAATCTCACGAGCTTGTCTATCTACAGCCACCTTTATTGGCGCTCATGTTTCGATTGGAACTAATGCCATATACATTGGAGGCACTGAGGAACAAAAACAAAAGTGGCTACCACAACTAACCTCTGGCGAAAAAATTGCAGCATTTGCCCTGACAGAGCCAAATGCTGGCTCCGATGCTTTCAATCTTCAAACTCGTGCCTACCTTGATGGCAACGAGTGGGTTATCAACGGGCAGAAATTATGGACAACGAACGGCCCCTTTGCAGACGTTTTCTCCGTGTTTGCAAGAACAAATCTTGGAATTTCTTTATTCGTTGTGGAGAAAGGAACTCCTGGCTTCACCCCAGGTGCACCGGAAAAGAAGATGGGCTTACGGGGCAGTAAAACATCATCGCTTACATTCGACAATGTCCGCGTTCCGAAGGACCACCTCATCGGCAGAGATGGAAAAGGTTTTCTAACGGCAATGAAAACACTTGATGCTGGAAGACTTGGCTTGGGTGCTGCTTGTTTGGGGGCTTGCAAAGAGTTGCTCGAACTAAGTACACGCTTTGCAAAAGAGAGAAAACAATTCGGTGAACCAATAGCAAACTTTCAGGCAGTTCAGTTTATGCTGGCAGAAATGGCCGCTTTGATTTACGAAGTCGAAAGTATTGTTTATCGAACTGCCTGGTTGTACGACCGCGGAGAATGCACACCTCGGTTATCCGCAATCGTAAAACTTGTTAGCTCCAACGCATTGGATGTATGCGTCGACCAT
>JBKBVP010000395.1:0-1654 GCA_046289495.1 Candidatus Kapaibacteriota bacterium
TTGAAAGATCTTTTTTCTTAATTTTACAAACGTAGACATAGAATTACAGGAAAAAGTTTTGGACAAGATAAAAGTTGCAGTATCATCATTTTTTGTTGCTCTTTTTCTTACGATATTCAAAGGGACGGTAGGATTTTTAACTGGAAGTTTGGGGATTATTTCAGAGGCAATCCACTCCGCAATGGATTTATTTGCTGCGGGCATAACTGTTTTCTCTGTTAAAATCGCATCGAAACCACCAGATGAAAAGCATAATTTTGGACACGGGAAGATAGAAAATATCTCTGCCTTGGTCGAGGCTTTTCTTTTGTTTCTGACATGCGGGTGGGTGATGTGGGAAGCAGTGGAAAGGCTTGGCGGAAAGGAAGTTCACGTCACAGTAAATTTTTGGAGCTTCTTTGTTGTCCTTTTGGCAATTGTTATCGATATTAACCGCGCAAAAATACTAAAAAAAGCATCTATCGAGCACAGCAGTCAAGCACTCGAAGCCGACGCATTACATTTCTCTTCAGATATTTTAACTTCAGTGGTTGTACTACTCGGGCTTGTTTTTACATTGTTAAAAATCCCTATTGCCGATGTTCTTGCTGCATTAATTGTCTCCCTTGTCGTACTTTTTTTGTCCCTAAGATTAGCAGTTCAATCAATTAATCATTTGCTCGATGGTGCTCCTTTTTCAAAAATGAAAATCTTATCGATAGTAAACAAAATACCTGAGGTCAAAGATGTGCATGATATTCGCATACGCTCCTCTGGTTCGACCATATTTGTCGATATGAACATACACTTAGACCCTAAAATTACAATTGAAGATGCCCATAGAATTTCACACATTGTTGAAGAAGAAATTAAAAAAGAAGTTTTAAATTGTCGAGTACATATTCATCAAGAACCAGAAAATTCACACTAATTATGAAATCGCAACAAATTTCGAAGATTTTAGGAATTGTATTGTTTCTTGCATTGGCTTCCTTTACAAATACAAACGAAGGACTTAATGTTATTAAATCTAAGAAAGGATTTGTATTTATTTTCAACGATTCACTGGAAAGTTTTATCTTAGAAATATCCGGGAAAAAATTTGCGAATGTAGACCCAGAAGAATTAATATTCTCGATAGATGGTCAAATTATTCAATTTACAGTAGTTCCGATTTATGAATTTTTCTCACCAAACTCTCCATTAGATACGTTAGAACAACACCTTAAATTCGAAATAGACTTTATTTCAAAGAATTACCTCTTAGATATCGATGAATTGAGACCCAAAATGTACACAACAAAATCCAACCGTCGTACATTTTATTGGGAACTCGCACTGAATGTCCCACCAAATGATACGTCGAGCGAAACAGTAGTTAAGCAAATTTACTCCACAACCAACACAGAGAAATTTATCATTATGCTCTCCTCTCCAATTACCAGGGCAAATAACTACAGGAAATGTAAAAAGAAAATTCTCGAAGCAATGTTGAATGTTCAATTCAGTAAAAATCCTTATGATGTTGAAAAACTAAGAGCTTACCTGAAAGTAAAATAAAATTATATTTTAAAGAGAGGTCTTTTCATCGCATTTTTTATTTTCTTTTACATAAATTTGTTTTTTAAAAAACTCTAAATTTAAACAAAATGGAATTTTGGTCGCACGACGAGGG
>JBKBVP010000396.1:0-1646 GCA_046289495.1 Candidatus Kapaibacteriota bacterium
ATACAATCTGCATTGAATGCGTTTGAGAGTTGGAAGAAGGTACCAGCACGAGAAAGAGCGAATTATTTATTCAAAGCGGCAGCCGAGCTTCGCCGGCGCCGATATGAAATTAATGCTTGGATGATATCGGAGGTTGGGAAAAACTATCTTGAAGCGGACGCCGACACTTGCGAAGCTATTGATTTCTTAGAATTTTATGGACGCGAGGCAGTCCGATATGCACAAAAACAACCACTAACAAAAATCAAAGACGAAAAAAACGAGTATTTCTACATACCATTGGGAGTGGGGGTAATCATCCCACCTTGGAACTTCCCACTTGCAATTTTGACTGGAATGACTTCTGCAGCAATAGTTACGGGTAATACCGTCGTTTTGAAACCATCATCCGACTCACCAATGATGGGATGGATATTATACGAAACATTCAAAAAAGTTGGCTTGCCCGATGGTGTTCTGAATTTCTTGGTCGCCAGTGGTGCCGAGGCTGGGGATTATTTGGTAACACATCCAAAGACTCGGTTCATTTCCTTCACTGGCTCGATGGAAGTTGGTTTAAGAATAAATGAACTTGCTGCGAAACTATCTCCTGGTCAAATATGGATTAAAAGAGTTATTGCAGAAATGGGCGGTAAAGATGCAATTATCGTCGATTCCGAAGCAGACATCGACGAGGCGGTCAAGGGAGTTGTTATTTCTGCATTTGGTTTCCAAGGACAGAACTGTTCTGCTTGTTCCAGAGCAATTGTCGACAAAAAGGTTTATGATGAATTCGTTGAAAAACTGAAAGAAGAAGTAGAAAAAATACAAATTGGCGACCCGAAGGATAATTATCAAATGGGACCTGTAATTAATGCCTCTGCAGAACAAAGTATTCTTTCTTACATTGAAATTGGAAAAAAAGAAGGCAAACTAATTTGTGGCGGCAACAAAGTCAAAGACTTGGATGGATATTTCATTGAACCTACAGTTTTTATCGATGTCGACTCGAAAGCAAGAATCGCTCAAGAGGAAATATTCGGACCAGTCTTGGCTGTCATCAAAGCAGAGGACTTCGATGATGCGCTTCGAATTGCCAACGATACAATCTATGGCTTAACAGGTTCTGTTTACTCGTTGAATCGAGAAAAGTTGATGAAAGCAAGAGATGAATTCCACGTTGGAAATTTATACTTCAACCGCAAGTGCACTGGTGCATTGGTGGATGTTCACCCATTTGGTGGTTTTAATATGAGCGGGACGGATTCCAAGGCTGGTGGAAGGGACTATTTGTTGCTATTCTTGCAAGGAAAATCTGTAAGCGAAAAAATAATTAAAAAATGAAAAATTCGCTCAACAATTTAAGGGAGCAAGGAATGAACACCTTGCTCCTATTTATTTGTTAAATGAAAAAAGATGTACCGCGAAAGATGGTCAACATTATTGAATCAAATCTTGCTTGGAAACTCGAATTTATTGCCGTCTAAAAGGCACAAACCAAGTCTCTCCAAGAGTGATTTCAAGAATCATTCTCCCAAAGTATTCTTTTGGTAAATTATTAACAGGGGGAATCCTTGCACCAAAGACAAAGCCAGAATTCAACATTGCAGAACCAACAATAGGAAATTCGAATCCGAAACTAAAAGCGTATTCATTTATTGTACTTC
>JBKBVP010000397.1:0-1619 GCA_046289495.1 Candidatus Kapaibacteriota bacterium
CCTTTGCCCAGTGGGAAGCTATTTGATAAAAGTAGAGGCGTGATTGTGTCGTTACCAAGCCCAACACGAAAATGCAGGGTTGTTAAAATCGAGTCCTCGAGAAGGCTTTTCTCGACGAGCACTTTCAATGTTCTATTGTCATTTTCTACGTATGATTTGATTGATTTATCAAGAGGTTCGAGTATGGTTTTATTGAAACTTAAATCAAATGAAATACCACGATATTCGGCATTCTTGTTGAAGAATTTCCTGTTTTCTATTACAATAGGAACTTCGAGTAGGTCCCCAGGTTTTGCAAAGTGATTGCCAATTGATATTGTGATTGAATCATATTTTGGAAAGATACCTTCTCCAATGATGTTCATGTACTGTGCCAAAGAATCAACATCCGATACCAATTCAATAAGTATATTTCGTTTTCCACTTGTATCTGGAGTAAATCGAACAGTTAGTGGGTGATATCCACGAGGCGGAATTAATGAACTTTCGACACCGTCGATAATGGCAAAAAACAAGGAATCTGGTCCTATGTTTCGAATGGAAATTAAATTTATATCTTTTGTTGACTGATTTACTATGTTGAATTGAAGAAGAGAATCCTTAAATTCACCGACTTCAACTTCGCCAAAGTTAATCAAGCTTGGATGAATTTGCAAAGGTCTAATCATTCCCGTGCCGGTCAATTCGATATCAATCCGACCCCAACTAAAATGTAATATCAAATCGGATGTTCGCAAACCAACACTGCTTGGAGCAAAATTCATCAGTAGTTTAAGTGTATCGCCTGGCATCAATATTTTCTGTTCAACATTGTCGAGAATTTTAAATTCTTTTACATTATCTCCTACAATCTCTATGTTTCGAATAAGTATTTTTTCCTGGGATAGGTTGACTAAGACTGGAGAAATAAGTGTATCTTTAGATTCCTTTAGATAGACGTTACCAAAATCTATTTTTGATTTAAAAATTATTGGTTCGATGATCGAGAAAAAGCCATCCGTCGTGTCGATTTGAAGGCCAAGTTTAGTTCGGTTAAAAATCTTTGCTGTGCTATCCCAACTGGATGTTAAGAGCATTGCATCGTCGAAGCTGAAAAGTGCGGAGGTTATGGCATTTGAATGTTCTGCAATAGCAACTGAATCGATGAGTTCCCCTGTATAAGGATTCCATCGAAGAACTCTCGAATCGCTTCCAGCAGAAATCAGCCAATTTCCATTAGAATTGAAATATACGGTGTTGATTGCTGGATAACTAATTGTGTCGTGAGCTAATACATACGTTGGGTAAATTATTGCGCTTGGGTCCTCCGGGTTATAATCAAAAATAAATATCAAACCAAGATGTGAAGCAGCAGCAAGCTTTTTATTGCCAAGGTGGATTGTGAAATGGTGTATGTGATTGTTTCCGAATCTGGTTGAGAAAGTTTTTGTTACTTTTAGTTGTTTGATGTCGAATAAATATATGTTTCCATCGTAACAGGCATAGGCAATGTAATTTGAGTCTGGAGTGAAATTTGCATAATAAATTGGATTAATTCCTGTTGAAATTCTTTGCACTATGTTTTTACTATTTAGATTCCAGACAAGGCATTGTCCATCTGTTCCAGTTGTAAGCAAATA
>JBKBVP010000398.1:0-1616 GCA_046289495.1 Candidatus Kapaibacteriota bacterium
CAGCTGCACCACGAATGTTGCCATCTATATCGTGTGTCACCCAATCTATTCTGCTGCCTCGATTGTTGAGCAATGAACCAAGCGGCGCTGGATTGCTCTGGATTCTTAACTTCTGATTCGGCTCGAATCCTTGATATACAAAATCGTTCGTAAAGTTGCCAAAAACAGAGTTGCCGTCTTGCCCAGTCCAGTTCTGCCATTGCTCGAGTGTGGCAAAATCATTGCGATTGCCACCACCGTCGAGTATGTTGTCGTCTTTGTCTGTCTCGACAAAACGATACACCGCTCCACCACTACCATTGGAATACCAGAATGCATTCCGATCGCTTGTCAATCCCATTTCGCTTGGCATCATCCCTTGGTAAAATACGCAAGCATAGACAGCATTGCTCGGGTCTACATTCATATCCAACAACGCAATGGCATTGTTCATCAACACCGTGTTCTTCGCACTTTGTATACCAATGCCTACAACTGGGTAAGATGAAACAACTCCGGGGTTTGGACTAACTACAACTGTGTTATTTACTATTTTGTTGTTCCTTGAGTAATATCCGACTCGTTTTGGGGTGAGGAAGTAAGTGAGAATGTCTGAACTCGGTTGCCGAGCAGTCAATAGATGGATACCGGCTCGGTAAGCGTTTCCATTACCAACTGTTAAACCCCAAACAATGTTGTTCGTGATTTGAATAGACTCATTGACATCTGGATAAACAACCTCACCCAAGATTGGATGTGGCAGAATGTTAGCTTCTTGTTCGACTTTAATGCCAACGGCTCCAATATTAGAGGAAACCCCACTAATTTCATTTCTATTGATAGAGATACCTATATTGTTGTAACCCTTGTAGCTCGAGGAGCCTTCGCCACCGAGAACAATTCCGTAGGCATCTTTGTTCCCACCGCTAACATTGTAAATTCTATTGCCAACAACCTGGGAGTTTTCCTCATAACCGAGGAATATACCAGCGCGGCTTACATTGAAAATTGTATTGTTTGAAAATACATTGTTTTTGTTGTAGTACTTAACGTAATCTGTTTCACGCCAGAGCTGACCATACCCAAGCGAAACGATTCCATAGCCGAAGCCAGAGATTTCATTCCCCTCAATCAAATTGTTATTTGCTGGGATTGTATCAAGCCCCATAATCGAAGCCATATCTCGTTCAAACTGGTCGTAGGGCAAGTGGGAGCGCAACACAACACCGGCAGAGTAACCTAATACCTGAGCACCTTGCAGCAGTGTGTCTGGAGTATATGTGAAGCCATAAACAGGACTGTATGAAGTCATTGGCAACCAAGTCTTGTCCGATATGGAGGAGGTTGCATTTTCAATGATCAGATTCTTAATTTGAATATGGTGGGAACCAGGACCAAGATAGATTGCTTGCCCACCTCCTCGGGAGTAGCTAATCAAGCGCAATTTAATAGATTTTTGCGGTCCACCATCGAATATGATATAACCTGGGGTATTAACATATTTTCTGGAAATAGAACCCTTTTCCCTAAACTCATAATACACGGAATAAATATTCGATGGTTTGGTAGTCTGACCAAATGCAATACCTTTACCCGTTGGGGAGACCAAATCGATTGTAATACTACCTTTTGTCAAT
>JBKBVP010000037.1:0-8647 GCA_046289495.1 Candidatus Kapaibacteriota bacterium
ACCAGAGGTAATCACGGACTACTTCAAAGACGGAAGCAAATTTAATGTCAGTATGAAATATGTTCACGCAACTGCCGATTATGGGACGGCTGGAGCTGTGAAAAACGCTTACGAATACCTCGATGATAGGTTTATTGTCATTAGTGGGGATGTTCTTACAGATTTCGACTTGGAAAAAGCCATTGACTACCATGTCTCGAAAAAGGCAATGGCAACGATTTTGCTTACCCACGTTAGTGTACCTCTTCAATATGGTATTGTAATTACCGACCAAGAAGGTAAGATTGTTCGATTCTTAGAGAAACCATCTTGGGGGGAGGTGTTTTCTGATACAATTAACACCGGTATATATATACTCGAACCCGAAGTGCTGGACCTCATACCGTACCAATCTGAATTTGACTTTAGTAAAGATTTGTTTCCTTTGATGCTACGAAACAAAATGCCTTTGTATGGATATGTTGCCGAGGGATACTGGAAGGACATTGGAAATTTAGAGGAATATCAGAATGGCATTTTTGATGCATTGAAAGGGAAGGTAAAAGTTAAGCTGAATGGAACAAAACAAGATAATCTTATTTTGGGCAACAATTGTACGATTTCGCCTAATGCCAAATTCAATGGTAGTGTTGTAATTGGTGATAACTCTGTGATTGATGATTATGCGGAGCTGACTGATTGTGTTATCGGTACAAATGTAAAAGTTGGACAAGGGGCGAGGATGAAAGGTACGGTTATTTGGGATAATGTCAAAATTGGCCCTTTTTCCGAATTGACTGATGACGTTATCTGTTACGATTGTGCAATTGGAGAGTCTGTTACAATTGGTGAGAATGTTTTTATTTCTGTCGGATGTACGATTGGAAATGAAGTAACAATTTCGCCAAATATCAAAATCTGGCCAATGAAGTTTATCGAAGATGGTGCAAGACTCTCTCGTTCGCTCGTACAAGAGGAAAAATGGCAAAGGGAGTTGTTTACTGGAGCGAGAATTTCTGGGATATCGAATTTCGAAATTCATCCAGAGTTTGGGGCAAAGCTTGGAATGGCAATTGGTATGTCTTTTGGCAAGAATGCCAAAATTATTGCAAGCCGAGATCCAGATAGGGTATCTAGGATTATCAAAAGGTCGATAACTGCTGGTCTTGCTTCTGTTGGTGTGAACGTCAATGATTTGCAAACAACTTCGATCCCTCAAACAAGGCAAGAACTTCGGACAGGTAAGTATTCTGGTGGTTTCCACGTTCGTCGCTCGCCAAGGAACCCCGATAAGACAGATATTATAATCTTTAGCAATGATGGCCGAGACATTAATCTTTCCAAAGCCAAAACCATCGAAAGATACTTTTTTGGTGAAGATATAAAAAAAGTACATTACTCCGAAGTTGGACAGTTGTACTACCCAGAAAGAACTAATGAAATTTATATTAATAGGTTTCTTGATTCGCTTGATATTGAAATAATAAGAAAACGGCGATTCAAAATTCTGATGGATTACTCTTATGGTCTCGCATCCACAATCTTCCCGATTATATTAGGAAGGTTGAATGCCGATACACTCTCGTTACATGATTACGTAGATGCGATGAAACATCAGCCATTACCGGAGGGAAGCTTGCCAGACAGCCCAGAGGCTTGCACAATTATGAAGTCGCTTAGCTATGAATTGGGCTTTATAATCGAGCCTGGTGCTGAAAAAATACTTGTAATTGACAATCGTGGTGTATTGTACCCACCGCAAAGACTCCTTACAATGGTTACAAAACTTTTCTTAGAATCAAACAAACATCGAGAACCTTATAAAATAGCTGTTACAATTGTTGCTTCCAATGAGATTGAAAAAGTTGCCAGTGAGTATAACGTAGAAGTTATAAGGATTAAAAATTCCCACTCTGCAATGATGGAAGCAACACGTGAGGAGTCGATTAAATTTGTGGGTGGAGTTTGGGGTGGATTTATTTTTACTGAGTTTCTTTTTGCAAGCGATGGAATGTATTCCATTGGAAAAATTCTCGAAATGCTTGCAAAGACAAACTATACCCTTCCTCAATTAAATGAAATTTTACCACGTCGCTTTCAAAATGTCCTAAAAGTTGAATGTCCCTGGCATAGCAAAGGCAAAGTTATTAGAAAGGCTTTGGAATTCTCTAAAGATTATGAATGTCAAATGGTGGAAGGCGTAAAAATTTTCATAAATGGCAACTCTGTTTTACTTTATCCGGACTTGGAAAAACCCGAGTTCTATGTTATTGGAGAGAGCGATGAGCTTGAAAAAGCCGTGGCTTTAAGCAAAAAATTCCTTTCCTATGTCCAAGCTTGGATGCAAGAGGATTTTTAGGAGGCTCGATGGTAGGTTTTGGTTACGACTCTCATAGGATTGTCAAAGGTCGTAAACTAATTTTAGGTGGTGTCGTAGTCGACGAAGAATTTGGTTCAGTTGCTCATAGCGACGGCGATGTTGTAATCCATTCACTAATTGATGCAATACTGGGTGCACTTGGGCTTGGGGATATTGGGGAACACTTTCCAGACTCTGATGAAAAATACATGGATATTAGTAGTGTTATTCTACTAAGCGATGTTGTTCAAATGTTAAGAGAAAGAAATCGTAAAATAGTAAACATAGATTTAACCATAGTTTTCGAATTGAAAAAAATTAGCCCCTTTAAGCAACAAATTAAAGAGAAACTCGCCAATATTTGTGGTTTAGATGCAAAACAAATTAATGTTAAAGCCAAAACCAACGAGAAAATGGGTTTTATTGGTAGCGGGGAGGGAATTGCTTCGTTTTGTGTTTGCCAAATTGAGTAGAACTATTCTACTCTCTATCATATCTACACTTAGTTTATTTGCCGATGAAACTTATCCTTTGTCGTATAATTTAAAAGAGTATTTTCTTGGAGGAAAGTTATTCGTATTTAAACACGAACATTCCTATAAATCTTACTTTGTAAAACCGACTTTTGGCGATTTTACGGAATCCATTTTTCATTGGAATGGAATTCAAAGGGATAGTGTCTTCGGAATTCCATCGATACCGCCATCGGTGGTTGCTTCTTGTAAATTTACAGATCGATTGTTAATCCTTTCAACCGATTCCAAAAGAGTTTTTGTCTCATTAATTAATTCTGATTTAAAAGTCGAAACTGTTGGAGAATTGTTAAATGATGATGGCTTTTATGATTTTAATAATATCAAGTTTGCAATTTCCGACGAGGACAATGAAATCCTCGTTCAAATAAATGATTTGTTATACAATATTCGTTTCAACAATGGAAAACTTTACACTGGTTTAATTGCAAAAAAAGTGCTAACCTTTAGCTTTCTAAAGCATAATGCCTATCGTTATGGTATCGTTAAGTTTGAAGAGGGGAATGGCTTTGTGTACTTGATTGATAGCACTTTTAATGAGAAAATTCTTTGTAGAATCGACCTGAGCGATTTCTTGGCTATCCAACAGCTGAATGATAAATTAGTTGTTATATCATCTTCGAAATACTACAATAGCTCCCTTTTTCAAATAGCAACTTTAGACCAAGGCATTGTAAATAAGTTTTGGGTCGAGACTAGAGCCCCAAACATTGTCACAGTTTCAAATGAAGCTATTCAAAATATTTTTTATCTCCGCAATGTAGGAAGATATTATGTGCTCACTAATGTTGCTTTTGAAGGGTTTAAAAATAAAATTTCCGAGATTAACACAGAGCTTCCAAAAGAACTTTCGGAACCTTATGGATTATATCTACTCGATAACAAACTTTTTGCGTTTTTTCATAATGGGCTTACTGTTTTGGACCTCGAGGGTAAGATCTTGGCCAAAGACTTTCTTACATTAGGTGAGTACTTTCAAGACTATTTAGAAGTAGAAAAGATAGATAATTATATTTTACTAACCTCAAAATCCTCTTCTGTTGTTTTGGAGGAGAGAGAACACAAGTTTTGGTATCTTACAAGATTTTTAAAAAACTTTGGGAGCATATTGCTACCATTAGTGCTGGCTTTGGTCTTGGTTTATGTTTTAAGAAAATTTTACAAGCAAAAAAGATTGCTTAAAGCACTAATCGAAGTACCAACAACAGGGGTAGTATTTGTTGTAGATAAATACGGTCGATTGCTTGCAGTAAATAACAGTGGCAAGGAAATGCTTAGTATTACCGAGAGTGTACCGCTTCGAAGGATTTTTAATTACTATTGTAGGATGGAGCATTTGAAATCGCTAAATGAATTAGTTGAAAAAATCATCGCATCGCGTGCATCTTTTGTGCAGAAGATAACCTTTGTGAAAAACAAAAATGACTTTGAATGGTTATTCACCTTATTGCCTTTAAAGAGTATAACTGGTGCCTTCAAGGGTGCGGTTGTCACAGGAATAGATATAACGGAGGTACTCGGCCGGCAGAAATTAAGCAACTTAGCTCAGCTTGCCCATGATATGCAGACAAATCTTTCGACCATTCGTTTAAATGCCGAACAGTTGGAAATCAATGGCTCTACAAGGAATGAAGAAAGGCGACGAAAGATTATTCATCAAGTTGGACTTTTAATGCAACGAGTCCGCGATATTGTCACAGTCGGGCGTGGAGAAATAGTACGTCAAAGCACCGATGCATACGACTTGTGTTTGGAAGCAAGAATGGAATTTGATGATACGATGTTTCCAAATGTAGAATTTGAATTGGATTTACAACATTTTGAAATTCTCTGCGACAAACCCAAAATCATTCGAGCAATTAGAAACGCAATTGAAAATGCAATTAAAGCATTTCAGGGTAGGCCGGGAAAAATAATAATTAAAAACTGGAAAGACATTCGAAATGCTTATTTTTCAGTCAAGGATAATGGTCCTGGAATGGATAAAACAATGCTTGAAAAGTTTTTAAAGCCTTATTTTACAACTGGTGGCACTGGGATTGGAACAATGATTATACAGCATGTAGTTGAACTTCATGGTGGTACACTAAAAGTTAATTCCGAAAAGGGTAAAGGAACAGAACTACTTTTCATTATTCCATTTACGTCTGAGCAAAGAAAAGCAAAAAGTTTAAAAAGAGAAGCAACTTAGTCTATGCTTAAAGAACTTCTAAAAGGGAAAAAAATTGCTTCTGTAGATTTTGGGTTCAAACGGCTTGGTATCGCTATTTGCGACGAACTTCACATATCCGTCACACCATATACAGTCTTGGATTATTCTATGAATAGCTTCTGGGAAGATTTTTCTAAGATTTTAAAGAAAGAGAGAATCTCTGCATTAGTTGTTGGTGTTCCACTTCGGGATGATAATCTCCAGACCGATGTACTTAAGGAAATTAATAAATTCATTACAACGTGCAAGGCGATGTTTGATTTGCCAGTATTTTCAATTGATGAATCATTCAGCACCGTCGAAGCTCAGAAATTAATGTTGACCCTTGGAAAAAAAAAGAAGGAAAGACGCAAAAAGGAAACTAAAGATTTAATTACAGCAGCATTGATTTTAAAGGAATTCATTGAAATGCACAATTTGTAAATAATTGGTGATTGCGATGGTTAAAATTTTTAAACTATTAGTATTAATTGTTTCCATAAATCAGATGTTTTCTCAACAAGAATTTGAAAAAAATTACATTAATGATTTTAAAAAGTATTTTACTTTTCAACCAATTTTTCATATTTCTGCAGATGGGGACTCGCTCGAAGTTTATATTCCATTTCGATTTTCGCTAAATTGTCTAACTTTTGAAAAAATCCACCAAGGTGAGGGCCTACTTGCAAAATTTGTTTTAGAATTCATTCTTCGCGACCTCGGTGGAGTAATACGTAAATCAGTTGTATATAGAGATACGATTTCTGTTACTTACAAAGAAAAGGACCTTATCGAAGAGCGTTTCTACCAGAATTTCATTTTTACAGGGGTTCCGCTGATGGAATATACGCTTGAAGCAAATTTATACGATAGAGAGAAAACTAAAATTAAATCTCTAACAGCGGAGTTAAAACTTAAACAAATCGGTAGTACATCGATAACTACACCAATTTACGCAACGAGGGTAGGAAATAATTATAATACTTTTGCTTTGTCTTTGATGAATAATGCATTAGATTTTAAAAAGAAAGACAAAGTCATTATTATCCCAGTATTTTCTCCTTACGATTCTTATGAAAATTTAAAGTTTCAAATTAATTCTTTGCCAAACACTTCGGCTCGGATGTACTGGGAGCAAAAGGTATCCTTCCAGCCATCTTCAATACTAATTTCAAGCTCGGCATTTCAAGTTGATTACGATACAAACGATATTGTTATTTACTTCGACCAGAAGACTTTTGTTGGTTCTTCTTCAAAGCTTAACTTTATATTACTTGAATTTCCAGAAGATAGCGCATACTTACAAAACTACACTTTAACCATAACAGAAACAAGAACAAAAGACACAGCAAGTTTTATTTTCAAAATAAATTGGAGAAATCCCCCCGCATCACTTAACTCCTTGAAATATGCAATTGAATTAATGTATTACATTCTGCCCGATGAGGCTTACGATAAATTATTGAGTCTAAAGAAAGAACGTCAATGGAAAGAGTTCTTTGAACTGTGGAAAGAATACGACACCGAACCTTCAACTAAGTTCAATGAGGCAATGGATGAATATTATAAAAGGGTAGATTTTGCTTACTCAAATTTTCAAACTGTTTACGAAATCGATGGGGCAAAAACTGAACGAGGCAAAATTTTTATTCTTTATGGCAGACCCTCGGATGTACAGAGAATTTTAAGTAAAGATGGAGAAGTAGTTGAGATCTGGACCTATTATCGGCTAAATAAGAGATTTGAATTCGTTTCCAGATTCAAGAAATTCGAGTTGATAAAAGTTTCGGACTTATGATTGAATGCTTTTACTTCGAGGATTTGTCTTTTGGAATTACAGAAATTAAGCTAACAGATGAGGAATTCAGGCATTTCAAGGCACTGAGAGTACCAAAAGGAGATAAAATTTGCGTAGTAAATGGTAAAGGGCTTGCTGCTTTTGCGTATGTATCTTACGTAAATAATTCCTTTTGTGTTGCAAAGATAATAAATTTCGTCGAAAATCTTGGAGAAATTGAACAGAGGATTGATTTAGCCCTTGGTATACTTGACAATAGGGAAAGATTTGAGTTTGCTTTTGAAAAAGCAGTAGAATTGCGCATTTCAGAGTTCTTCCCAATTGTTACTAAATTTTCCCAAAGAAAGAAAATTGATGAAAGCAGGCTAAATCGCAAAGCTATCTCAGCTATTAAACAAACTATAAGGAGTAGGCTCCCAATAATAAACTCTCCCGTAGAATTGAGAGGTTTAATTGATAGATTCAAAGATTATGATAAGGTGTATGTTTTAAATATATCAGGAAATAGATTTTCGCCAATTGACCATTTTGAATCAGTCCTTTTGGTGATTGGACCAGAGGGGGGACTTTCCGAGAATGAATTGCAAATGCTATCGAGAAGAAGGAATGTTGAAATAGTAAGAATTTCTGAATTTAATCTCCGCGCAGAAACTGCGGTAATTTCTGCTTTGTCGATAATCAATAATTCTCTTAGGAATCTGTAAAATTTTCAACATTTGGGTGATTTTAACCAATAATGTGTAGAAAAATAGCATTTCGAAAGAAATAAATTCAGCATTATACGCTTAACTAATTGTATAATAACATATTAGAACATTTAATTTTGTGGTATATTTATTGAAGTACCTTTTTTTTTCTTTAGATAATCTCGTGGATAAGCCCAAATTATACATTGAAGTCACTTTGTTCATAATCTTCCTACTGCTTGGAGCGGGACATCTTCGCTCTCAACCATCTGCACAAAACCAGAGCGGGATGAAAATACTAATCCCACAAGTTAGTATTACCATTGATGGCAAAGAGACCAAGAATGAATTATCAGTTGCTCTGCAAATTTTAATTTTAATGACCGTCCTAACTTTAGCTCCTTCTATACTTATCATGATGACCTGTTTTACCAGGATAGTTGTTGTTCTGCACTTTTTAAGACAAGCTCTGGCAACACAAACCCAACCACCAAATCAATTACTAATCTCTCTTGCACTATTTCTAACAGTTTTCGTAATGCAACCAGTAATTGAGAAAGCAAACCGTGAAGGCATACAGCCATATTTAAGAGAAGAGATAACTCAGCAACAAGCATTAGAAAATATTGTTAATCCATTTAAAGAATTTATGTTGAAATATACACGGCAAGAGGATATAGCATTGTTTTTAAAACTATCTGGTGGAAAACGTCCGAAAGATGCATCCGAGCTATCTATTTGGACAATCATCCCTGCCTATACTTTGAGCGAATTAAGAATCGCCTTTCAAATCGGTTTTCTTTTGTTTGTTCCTTTTTTAGTTTTGGATATGATTATAGCAAGCGTTTTGATGTCTTTGGGAATGTTTCTTCTGCCTCCACAATTGATTTCATTGCCTCTAAAGTTACTGCTTTTTGTGCTTGTAGACGGATGGTATCTTGTAATAGATTCACTATTAAAAGGATTAATAATTACTTAGGTGAAATATGACAGACCAAATGGTTTTGAGCATAGTTCGAGATTCGTTCTATTATGTTCTTCTCATAAGTGGGCCTATTTTGTTGGTTTCCCTAATCGTCGGTTTGCTGATTTCAATTTTTC
>JBKBVP010000399.1:0-1609 GCA_046289495.1 Candidatus Kapaibacteriota bacterium
CGTGTTTGGATACTTGGGTCAGTTTTTTTCAAGATTACTTTTTTCATTCGATTACAGGGATGTATTTAGGAAAATCGGTCCCTTATGGAGTGCTTTTGCTTTTACATTTATTTTGTTTTTTATTTCTGTTAAAGGCTTAGAGGGTGCCTCTTTCATAACCAAAGAAACTCAGTTATTTATAACTACGCATAGATGGGAGCTTTTGGGCTTGGTATTCCTCACGTTCACAATAATTTTTTACATAGGTTTATGGTTGCGATTCGACATATTGAAATTCATCGTGCTTATCGGTACATCTGCCCTTGCTCTATCGTTTGCATCCAATGACCTTATAAATTTCGTCGGTCCGGCGCTAAGTTCTTTGTTTGCCTATCAGTCTGCTCTAAATAATCCAGACCCATTAAATATGAAGATGGATGCTTTGGCAAACCCAATTGGAGCTCCCACAGAGTTCCTGCTCTTCTCGGGCTTGGTTATGGTGATAACTATTTTTCTTTCAAAAAAAGCTAGAAATGTAACTAGCACCGAAGTCAATTTAGGAAGGCAATACGAAGGTTACGAAGCATTCGAAACATTTCCATTTGCAAGGTTTATAGTAAGAATTTTTACAACTCTTGCAAGTAATATATCTAAAATTTTACCAAAGTGGCTTGTACAAAAGGTAAACGAGCGCTTTGATACTACAAAGGCCATTCTACTGAAAGGGGAGGATGGGACCCAAGCCTCTTTCGACCTTATTAGAGCAACCGTAAATCTAACTATTGCCTCTGCTTTAATTTCCTTAGGCACCTCATTGAAGTTGCCTTTATCTACAACTTATGTAACCTTCATTGTTGCAATGTGCACAGCTTTTGCCGACCGAGCTTGGGGTAGAGACTATGCCGTTTACAGAATATCTGGAATCCTTACAGTAATCGGTGGATGGTTGCTGACTGCTGTAATATGTGGAATCATATCGGGATTGATAACACTAACAATTTTCTATACAAAGATTTTCGGTGTTGCAATCTTTGTAGGACTAACAATTCTATCTTTAGCCAGAACAACAATAGTTTTTAAAAAGAGAGAAAAAGAAAAACAACGAGAGGAAGAAAAACTTCGGCTGCAAAAAGAAAGTGCCAAGGAAAGCTTCAAAATTTTCGTTCTTGATACATTAAGTTTTTTGGTCGATGTTAAGGAAATTTCTAATCTTTGTATTTATGGCATCTCTGAATTTAAATTTAAAGAGCTAAAAAAGGCAAAAAAGCAATCTGAAACACTTCGAAACAAAGTTGAGGTTATTTTCTCCGATTTTGCCAAAAGTTTCAAAGGATTTGATGATGCAATATTCGAGAGTTCACATACCTACGCATCTGCAATGGCAGATTTAACTACCATAGCAAGTAATTTAGCCTCGGTCACGGTAAGATGTTTCGAATACCTCGACAATTCTCAGAAGCCCTTAACGGATAATCAGTTGAGCGACCTACGATTGGTCACTAAATTTTATAATCAAATGTTTGATAAATTATTAGCTATAAGTAGAAATACCGATACAAAATTGTTTACAGAGGTTGTTAATTTTGAAAAAGAATTTCGCAAAGAAATTAAGAGAATACACAATACTTAT
>JBKBVP010000400.1:0-1582 GCA_046289495.1 Candidatus Kapaibacteriota bacterium
ATTGCCTGCCCTATTTATGTACGAAATAAAACCATTAATGCTTAGCGTTGAAAGTTGTGTCAATGGAATATTAGTTGCAAAAGCAAGACCATTGAAAGTACCATATTCTAAAGCACTTATTGTTGGCTTCAACTTAAATAAATTTGAAGAAGAGGAGAGCTGAATGTTTGCTCCCTTGTGTGTTCCGTATGGTTCGCCGAGGATGTTGCCCAAAAAACTCTTACAAAAGAAGCGACCAAGAATAAGTGAATAATTATCTTCCATGTATTGTGCAAAAAACTTTTTATTATCAAGATAAGACTGTTCCCCAGCATCTTTACTCAACGAGACACCAAAGTATAAGTTCATTACTTTAAAACGAATGCCTTGATATGAATCCCAGTAATTTCCAAGGAAACTACTATCTCTTTCAAATCTGGTGTAAATTCTGGATTTAAGTTCCAGAACGTAACCCTTCTCTTTTTTTTGCTTAGGCATTGTTTTTTTCTCAATCATGGTACAAAGTCTTAACAATTCACATTGAGAAGCAAGTAAATTCAAAGAGTCGCATATTTCTTTAAACGTTAAATTTTCTTTTGCCAAAGACACAATACGATAAGCAGTTTGTTTGCTTGTTCCCAACAATTCCGAAATTTGCTGCAAATTATTCTTATCAAGTAAAATCGGATATTTGAAAAATGTCTCGATCTCATCTATTGTGTGGAATTTTCCTGTCTCTTCGTAAAACAGTTCTAAAAGATCCGGTAAATTCATTTGGCAAATGGAGAAAACATTATTTAAGTAATGAATCAGAATTACACAAAATGCAAGTCTCCTCATCGATTAAAAGTTTATTGTTAGACAAATTGTTTGAGAAAGAAACAATTTGTTGTTGTATTGTAAAAACAGTGATAAATTAAAATCATTAAAATCATAACCAACTGAGAAAGTAATTACCTGCGGAAGGGTTTGTATGTCGATATCGCAAGAAATTTTCTCAAAAGGTGAGAATGTAAAATAGAAATCATAAGAAGTATGAAACCCCAAATTAACATTGGTACTGTAACCAGCAGTGAACATTTTCCAAAATGTATACTGAAAACCAAAAGTAATATACTTTTGGACTTGGGGATTTGGATTTAGAGTGTTTCTAAAAGCAAAAGAAATGATTAGATTATCCGACGGTTGGTACTCTAAGAAAAAAGCACCACGTGTAGAGAATTGTTGTCCTAATCCTGATATGCTTAGCAAATTCCCGCCAATAGAAGTTGCAAAATTAAATTTGTCGAAAAAATCTGCTTGAATGGAAAATTTGAAATTCAGTTGTGAAAACTTTTTCGCATTGATACCCTCCACAAGAAGCGAACCATTAGCTGTTAAAGGCAAATTAAAATCCACGTAACTACCAAAAGAATGTAGCTCTGGAATTAAAAATTTAGACGGAGTTAGAAAAAAACTTGCCTTGGTAGACTTCTTGTATTTTAAATTTAATGGGTTATGTAAATTGAAAGGTAAGAAAGAAAATTTATCGGAACAAACTCTAAAGGGGACAACAGAGTATGAATCTTGTGCAAATGTTAATACTACAGTTGCAAAAAGAGCT
>JBKBVP010000401.1:0-1580 GCA_046289495.1 Candidatus Kapaibacteriota bacterium
AGTCTTCTACAATGTTCCTGAATTTCAAGACACTTACTTCGGTGGTCTCTCGGCAGTTTTACTACCAATGTTTCTTGCAGGAATTGGAATTATTGTCTCCATTATCGGAACTTTCTTCGTCCGTGTAAAAGAAGGCGGGAACCCACAAGCCGCTCTTAACGTTGGAACATTTATCTCCAATGGTCTAATGCTTGTAGCATCTTACTTTGTAATTCAATGGCTATTACCCGAAAGATTCACTTATCAAGACCCTCTCTATGGCAAAGACTTTGAAATTCATTCACTGGGGGTGTATTTTGCAACAATTTTTGGTTTAATTGCAGGGGTTGGCATTGGATTAATCACAGAATTTTATACTGGCTTGGGTAAACCTCCGGTTCGCAAGATTGCAGAAAAAAGTACAACCGGAGCTGCTACAAATCTCATTGCTGGTATCTCCACTGGTATGCTTTCCACTGCAGTTCCGATTCTATTGATTGCATTTGCTATCATAGGAGCATTTGAACTTGCTGGACTATATGGTATTGCAATAGCTGCTGTTGGTATGCTCGCAACTACTGGTATACAGTTATCCACGGATGCATATGGTCCCATAGCCGACAATTCCGGCGGAATCGCAGAAATGTCTGAATTACCACCAGAGGTACGTGAACGCACTGATAAACTCGACGCAGTCGGAAATTCCACTGCAGCCATAGGAAAAGGTTTTGCAATAGGTTCTGCAGCACTCACTGCTCTTGCATTGTTTGGAGCATATATGACAGCTGCCCATATACCCTCGATAGATATATCTAAAGCAAACGTTATTGCGGGATTATTCATTGGTGCTCTTTTACCATTCGTTTTTTCTGGTTTTGCTCTTGGCGCTGTCGGCCGGGCAGCAATGTTTATGGTAAAAGAAGTTCGAAGACAATTTTCCGAAATACCAGAATTAAAAGCAGCCTTGGAAGTAATGAAAAGAGTCGGCGACAAACCAAAATCTGAATGGAGCAAAGAAGATATAGCAACTTTGGAAGCTGCCGACGGCAAAGCCGAATATGAAAAATGCGTAGCAATTGCCACAAAGGGAGCGATACGACAAATGATTTTCCCAAGCCTCCTTGCAATTGTCACACCTGTGATTATTGGATTTTTACCTTTCTTCGGCAAAGAAGCTCTTGGTGGGTTGCTTGCTGGTGTTACAGCTACTGGATTCTTACTCGCCGTATTCCAAGCAAATGCCGGTGGTGCGTGGGATAATGCCAAAAAAATGATTGAAGCAGGCTTGGAAATTGGTGGTGTGTTTTATAAGAAAAAATCTGAACCACACAAAGCTGCTGTTGTTGGCGATACTGTCGGCGACCCATTTAAGGATACAGCAGGACCATCCTTGAATATTCTAATTAAGTTGATTTCCATTGTTGCATTAATTCTGGCACCACTATTATAATAAAATTTATTATAATTTCTTTTGGGGGTTCACTTGTTTGAACCCCTTATTGATTTTAAGTAAACAATATATGAAAAAAATACTACTGGTTGGGATAACAGGAAATTTTGGCACTGGCAAGACCACTGTGGCAAAAATTTTAGAAACAGAA
>JBKBVP010000402.1:0-1579 GCA_046289495.1 Candidatus Kapaibacteriota bacterium
AACACGGGTTTTAATTGCTTGATTTTATCAAATTTCACCTTACTAGGCTCCTCATCCTTATCAACTACTACTTTGTCTTTTTTATCTTCGATTTCAATTGGTATTATTTCCTCGGCAAACCAGCCTTTTTCCTGAGCTTCGAGCGCCCGTTTGTAACTCATAATTGCGTATTCGTCTTGCTCTTCCCTCGAGATTTTAAGCTCTCGTGCACACAAATCCCCAGCATTTCCCATATGAATTTGATTGTAAACATCCCACAATCCATCGTGAATCATTAAGTCCATCAATTCCACGTGCCCCATTCTAAATCCAGTCCGAGCTTTTTTAACAAAGTAAGGAGCATTAGACATGGACTCCATCCCACCGGCAACGACAATAGATGCGTCTTTGCATCTAATTGCTTGATCTGCAAGCATAACGGCTTTCAAGCCACTACCACAAACTTTGTTAATTGTCATACAAGGGACACCGACAGGGAGTCCAGCATAAATTGCAGCTTGCCGAGCTGGTGCTTGACCAACACCCCCCTGCAAAACCTCACCCATTATAACTTCGCTAACTTCTTCTGGCTGAATTCCAGCACGCCTAACTACTTCACGAATAGCAATTGAGCCCAACTGCGGAGCTGTAAAATTTGAAAGCGAGCCTAAAAAGGAGCCAACCGGTGTACGTACAGCAGATACAATCACACTACTCATTTTAAAACTCCAAATTATTTGTGAATTAATTGAAAGTTAAATTAATAAAAAAGTATCTCACAAAAAAGTTAATTTTGCAGATTTTTAGGTAAAAGATGATTGGAGAATTAAGTGCTTTAACTGCTTCGATATTATGGTCAATCTCGCCATATATCTTCTCTGCAGTTGTTAGTGGAATTGGCTCTTTTAACTTAAATATTTCGAGGTTACTTCTATCTTCGCTATTAATCTTTGCCACGTGCTTATTATTTGGAATATCCCTCCAAACCAAAACGCTTCAACTTTTTTACTTAATATTGAGTGGCTTGGTGGGCTTGGTTCTTGGCGACACTTTCCTATTCAAATCTTTCAAAGAAATTGGACCCCGCTACACAATGATTTTGATGTCGAGCAATCCAGCCTTTGGTGCAATCATCGCTTACTTTACATTTGGGGAAGTTATCTCTTTTATTGGAATCGTGGGGATGATTGTTACTTTCTTAGGTATTTGCTTGGTCATATATCAACAAAATAGTAAAGAAGCAACTAAGTATGCAATAACATTTAATGGAATTATTTTTGGCTTGCTTGCATCTATTGGACAAGCTGGGGGATTGATTCTAACTAAATATGCATCCGTAATAAATAATATCCACCCGCTATCAGCGACTTTCTACCGTATTTTCCCATCTTTCGTTATTTTGGGATTGATTGGCTTACTAATTGGAAGGATAAATAGCACATCACTTAATTTTCTTTTCAACAAAAGGATAATTATACTTTTAATTATTGGGTCAATTATCGGTCCTTATCTTGGCATAACTTTTAGTTATATCGCAGTGGCTCAGATCCATGTTGGTATTGCGGCTACGATAATGTCTTTGCAACCAGTACTAATGTTG
>JBKBVP010000403.1:0-1576 GCA_046289495.1 Candidatus Kapaibacteriota bacterium
GGCAATTTTTTTGCCATTGACTAAAACATCAACGGGCTCGCTTACAAGTTTATCAAATTCAATTACAGAGCCTCGACTAAGGTATAAAATATCACGTATCAACATATTGGTACGACCCAATTCAATAGAAACAGGAAGCTGCAAGTCGTAAAGCATTTCCAGCTTTGGGTCGAGCGGAGAATAAATTGTGTCGGCAGTAGAGGCTCCAGGCTTTTCTGCAGGAATAACATTTGTAAAAGCTTTGTCTTCCTCTTTAGTTTCCTCTTGTGGAATGCCACCACTACTAATTAAAGCATCTATTTCCTCTTGTGTCAAAGACATAACTATTCCTCCTCTTTGTACAACAAATCATCTTCAACAAGGTCCTCCTCGCGAAGCAAGCGAAGAATTTTCACAGCCTTTTTACCATCAACCATACCTGGCCGACCAGCAAATTTCTTTTTTCCTGCAACAGAGATAATTATTTCATCTGTGATTTTATTTTTCAATCTGATAATATCCCCAACCTTGAGTTCTAACAATTCTTTTACAGTAATCGAGGTTTTGCCCAACTCTGCACTGACGGGTAAATATGTTTTGGACATGTGCTTTTTCACAATTTCGAGATTTTCGCGAATCTTCTCTGGAGTCATCTTTATTGGTCCAGCAGTAACTTGCTGACGAGTAAGCTTTGTCAAAACCTCTTCGAGTGCAAAAGTAGGAAAGCAAATATTCATTAAATATGTATGCAAACCAATGTTAACATCAAAAGATACAACAATGACAATTTCCGACGATGGGGCAATTTGAACAAAGTCTGCTTCCATTTCCAATCGCTGAAATTTGAATTGAAGCTCGGCAATGGAACGCCATGCATTCTGCAAATCGCCTAGTGCATGCTCGATAACACCACGAATAACTGCTTGTTCGATAGGAGTGATTTGTCGGGGCTTGGGCTGGGTATCCCCACTACCTCCTAAAAGCCTTTCAACAAGTACCAACGCCAGCTGGGGGCTAATTTCGAGAATACCTGCTCCGTCGGTCCCAACAATTTCAAACACGTACAAACAACTGGGATTGGACACCGACAGTATGTATTCAGAATAAAACAATTGGTCGACAGATGTAACTGAGATAGAAACAACAGTTTGTAGTCTTGAAACCAAGTAGTAGCCAAAAACCTCTGCAAAGTTTTCGTGTATGCTTTGCAAGGTGCGAACTTGCGACTTTGAAATCCTATTGGGTCTGCGAAAATCGTAGGTAGATATTTCAGCCTTCTTTAGGCGCTCTCCAAGGAAATCGTCTACATCGAGTGCCCCTTGTGATATCTCTGTCAGTAGATTATCTATTTCCGATTGTGAAAGGACTTCGCTCATTCTTCAACACACATTTATTGTATAATGAATTCTTGCAAATAAACCTCATTCAAGATTAACTCGTGAGTAGCAAAAATAGCTTTGAGACTATCCTTTAGTTCGCTCGCCAAAATATTTCTTCTTTGCTGCAATTGTTCTACAGTTAACGAACCGAGCACTTGATTTATTTTGCTGCGAATTGGTGCCATTATTTCCGTAGGTAGTCCGCCACCCTCGCCTCC